>NZ_JAHHPP010000364.1 GCF_024606265.1 Endozoicomonas sp. SESOKO1 | reverse complement strand
CTGTAGGATTTGGTTGGGGTGAAGGTCGGGCCATCAGTAACCCCGGCTGGCAGATCGGAAACCCGGGCAAGGGCATCACGAATGTCCTGATAGATGCTGTTCGGGTCTGATACTGAACTATCCAGTTCCAGCCTGAGGGACGACAGGCCGTTCTCGGAGGTGGAGGTAAACTCCTTGATGCCCGCGATGGTGAGCAGCTCTTTTTCAATTTTGCTGGTGACATTACTCTCGATATCCAGTGCCGTGGCACCAGGATAACTGGTGGAGATGTTGCCAGACATCATGTCAAAACGTGGCTTTTCTGCCATGGGCAGACCGGAGGCGATAAAGGCACCGATGGCGATGATCAGAAAGGTAAGGGCTTTGGCGGCAAACTTGCGAAGCGATAGCAGCTGCAAAAGGCGATTCATCTGGAGACCTCATCAGCAAGCGGTTTGCTGTCCAGGTACACATGGGACTCCATACCGGCATTCAGCACTGAGTCCGTGTTGTCCAGGGTAACCTCCACCAGAAAACCGGGATCACCAGTCTGGATAGCCGGAGACAACAGGCTGACCTCGCCACTGAAATCCTTGCAAATAGACGGCACTGTTACTTTCACTGTGTCGCCTTTATTCAGGCGGTTAAAATCCGCTTCGAGCAGATGAAACCGTGCCTTCAGTTTATGGGTGTCTGCCAGGGTGTATAATGGGTCGCCCACCGCAATAAACTGGCCCAGCTCGACGGCACGGTTAATAACGGTGCCAGCAAAAGGGGCACCCGGAGACGATTTGGCCAGCGTCTCTTTGGCGATGTCATACTTAACCTGGCTGACATTACGCTGCGCCCGGCTGACGTTGGTAAGACGCAGTTGATTATCCAGATCACTGGCAGAAATGGTTTTGCTGGCAAACAGTGACTGGTAGCGCTTCAGCTGTTTGTCGTGGTTCTCCAGCTCACTGTTGGTGACATCCAGCTCGAATTTGGCCAGGTTGAGGGCCAGTTGGTAATCCCGGTTGGATATGCTCAGCAGCGCATCCCCCCGGTCCACCAGGTCACCGTTTTCAAATTGATAGCTATCCACCACGCCAGCCACTTCACTGCGGATAATTACCTGTTTTCCGGGCATTAAAGAGGCCACACTGTAATCTTCAGACGGTGGACCGCTGGCCCAGGCCAATGAGGAAAACAACAGGCTGATTAATAATATGGATTTGGACATTGTCTTTTACTCCAGTAGCCTTTGGGCTGGCGACATTAGCTGTGGACAAAAGACAGTGCTTGTGCCCCATAATGCGCCCTATCCTAAATGACGACACGTGAAAAAAATGTCTGTGACAAAATTTTCACATGGCCTGAGGTACAGTCAGTAAAGACTCGGAGTTCTTTTTATTTATGTAACCTTGCCCTGATCACTTTTGGACAGGACTTGAGAAGGTATGCCCATGCGATTACTGCTGGTGGAAGATAGCCGCGATGTTGCCGGCATCCTCTTTGATTACTTTGAAGCGCTGGTGCGTCGTGCTCAACCAGGGCGACAATCACAGAAGCTGCACTGCGGAGAGCTGGTGCTGGATATGACCACCCATGAGGCTTTTCGTGCCGGGCAGAAAATCCCTCTCAACCCCACCGGGTTTCGTATTCTCTCTGTGCTGGCCGCTAAAGCGCCGGCCACCGTCACCCGGGAGGAGATCAGTTATACCCTCTGGCAGGATAACCCGCCGGATGGTGATATCCTGCGTAATCATATTTATCAGTTACGTAATCAGGTGGACAAACCTTTCAAAAAAGCCATGATCGTTACTGTCCCGAAAGTGGGTTATCGGCTGGATAGCCATGAATAGCCGTCAGTGTCACCGCATCACACAATCATTCTGGTTCCAGATCACCACTGTCTTTATCCTGATGGCTACCGTCATTGTCTCCGTGCAGATGTCGATCTTTGCCAATGCCATCAAAAAGTCAGAAGACCGCGTATTTGAGCGACGATTGTCGTTGTATAAAGAGGTTGCCCAGCAGGGGTTCCGCTACCATGAGGATCATAATGGGGTATTGTCCCTGGATCTGTTGACCACTGCCTATATCGGCTATCAAAACCTGCCTGTGGATATTCGCCAGCAAGTCAAAGCGGACTGGCTCGGTGTGGATGAGGTCTGGATGCGTGGCAGTAATGATGAATTTATGGTGCTGGCTACCAGGGATCCGGCCGGCACCGGAAATGACACCATCTATATCGTTGAAAATATCTCACAGCTGGAAGCCAGTGACGAGGAAGGTGCGCAACAGCTTGCGATCTACTCGCTGGCAGGTATTGGCATGTTTGCCCTGGCTTGCCTGTCGATGATACTGATCGCCCGTCGTCTGACTCGGCCCCTGATGCAGCTAAGCAACCTGTTGCAGAGTGGAGGGGAAGATGACCTTTCGCTGTTGGCAACGCCAAAACACTCGCCGGCTGAAATTCAGCAACTGGTCCATAGCCTGAACCGTTACCGACAACGACTGACCTGCTTGATTGAACGGGAGCGGTCATTTACTAGCTACGCTAGCCATGAGCTGCGAACACCACTGACGGTCATTCGTGGCGTGGCGACACTCCTGGGCGTGTCCAGTGAACCGTCTTTTGTTGCACGTCAGCAGCAACGACTGGCCAGGGCCAGCAACGAAATGAATGATGTGGTGGAAACCCTGTTAAGCCTGATACGCGAAAGCAGGCAAGAACCCATGGTACCGACCCGTATCAACCGGGCATTTGTGCAACAGATTATTGATGATCATCAACCATTGCTACAGGAAAAGAACGTCAGGATCCATATCAATCTGACCAATGAGCCGGAAGTAATCGCATCGGAACCAGTGGTACGCATCCTGTTGTCCAACTTGATACGTAACGCCATGGCTCATACCTATGAAGGCTATATCAGCATAACACTGGACAGTGACTGCCTGAAAGTCACCGACAGCGGCAGCGGACTGAACCCCAAAGTATCACAGCACAGCGGATATGGCATTGGTCTGCTGATTGTCAACGACATTTGCCGTAAGTATGGATGGGGATTCTCATTGATAAGCAATAGTGACCAATGTGGCTGTACAGCACGGATAGATTTGAACGAAACCTGTAGAATTCCACATCCATGAATGCTCATTGGGAGCAAACCGAAGAGTCGCCCCTATTACGACCTCTGCTATAACTTCTGCCAGACCATGAACCAGAGCTGCCAGAATCTCCACCATTAAAGGATAGTAGTAACTCGGTCATTAATACTTTCACAATGGAACCGTAGACTTTCTTGCTCACAGGCCACCGAGGCTTGAGGGTTGCCTGAAAAGTCAATGGCCATGTACGTAGTATCTGACTCAGGGATAATCATAAGCTGTTGCTTGTGAATAGGTTGGTGGCTGTTGCTCTGGTGGCGCTGACGCATCAATTATCGGGTCTGTCTGTGTTCCCTGCTCGCAGACTGTTTG
>NZ_JAHHPP010000363.1 GCF_024606265.1 Endozoicomonas sp. SESOKO1 | reverse complement strand
GTGTTCCTTAAAGCGGGCTATCCCCAGTTTGCCTTCCGGACTGTCCGGGAAATCCTTAACCACCGCATCCGGTGAGACCTGCTGACTATTCAATGGCAGTTCCCTCAGGCAGCATTCCGCTATGAAGCGCGCCAGCTCCAGTGTTGCATTGGCTTGCTGATAATCGTTGACCACGTCATCCGGTGTGACCGGCAGGCCATTCAGCATCAGCCCCCTCAGGCAACATTGCTCCTTAAAGCGTGCCAGCTCCAGTGTGGCCCTGACTGTCTGATAATTGATAACCACTGCATCCGGCGTAACCTGCTGACCATTCAACAACAGGCTCTTCAGACAACATTGTTCCTTGAATCGCGCGGCCCCCAGCTTGCCCTCCTGACTATCCGGAAAAGCCTTGACCACCGTATCCGCAGTCACCCGCTGGCCATTCAGCGCCAGGCCCCTCAGGCAACATTGTTCCTTAAAGCGCGCCAGCTCAAGTGCTGCCTTGATTGCCTGATACTTGTTAACCACTGTTTCCGGTGTGACCTGCTGGCCATTCAATGCCATGCCCCCCAGGCAGCATTGTTCACAAAAACGCGCTATTCCCAGTTTTCCTTCCGAACTTTCCGGGAACTCCCTGACCACCGAATCCGGTGTGACCTGCTGGCCATGCAATGGCAAGCCCCTCAGACAACATTCCGCTTTGAACCGCGCCAGCTCCAGTGTTGCCCTGATTGCCTGATAATCCTTAACCACTGCGTCCGGATTGACCGGCTGGCCATCCAGCGGCAGGCTCCTCAGACAGCATTCCGCCTTGAAACGCGCCATTCCCAGTTTACCTTCCGGAGTACCGGGGAATTCCTTAAGCACGGCACCCGCTGCGACCTTCCGGCCATTCAACAGCAAGCCCCTCAGGCAACATTCTGCCCGAAAACGCGCTAATCCCAGTTTATGTTCCGGGCCATTCGGGAACAGCCTGACCACTGCATCCGCTGTGACCGGCTGGCCATTCAACGCCAGGCCCTTCAGGCAACATTGTTCTAAAAAGCGTGCCAGTTCCAGCCTTGCCTTGACCGCTTGATAACACTTGACCACCGCATCTGGTGTGACCGGCTGGCCATGCAATGACAGGCTCCGATAAAAACAGTGTTCCTTAAAGCGGGCTATCCCCAGTTTGCCTTCCGGACTTTCCGGAAAAACCTTGACCACTGCATCTGGTGTGATCTGCCGGCCATTCACCGCCAGGCCCCTCAGGCAACATTCTGCCAGGAAACGCGCTATTCCCAGTTTGCCTTCCGGACTATCCGGGAAATCCCTGACCACCTGATCAGGCGTGACGTGCTGGCCGTTCAATGATATGTACCTCAGGCAACATTCCGCTTTGAACCTTGCCAGCTCCAGTGTTGCCCTGGCTGTCTGATAATCCGTAACCACCGTATCGGGTGTGACCTGCCGGCCATTCAATGACAGACCCTTCAGGCAGCATTGTTCCTTAAAACGCGCCAGTTCCAGTATTGCGTTGGCTGCCTGATAATCCTCGGCCACTGCATCTGTTGTCATCTCCCGGCCATTCACTGACAGACCTTTCAGACAACATTTTTCCTTGAAGCGTGCCAGCTCAAGTGTTGCTTTTGCCGACTGATAATCCTTGACCACCGCATCCGTTGAGACCGGCTGGCCACTCAATGGCAGGTTCTTCAGGCAACATTCCGCTTTGAAGCGTGCCAGTTCCAGCGTTGCGTTGGCTGACTGATAACCCTTGGCCACCACATCCGGTGTGACCTGATGTCCATTCAACAGCAGTCCCCGCTGGCCACATTTTGCTGTGAACCGTGCTTTTCCCAGTTTGCCTTCCGGAGTGTCCGGAAAATCCCTGGCCACCACACCCGGTGTAACCGGCTGGCCATTCAATAGCAGACCCTTCAGGCAACACTGTTCCTTGAAGTGCGCTATGCCCAGCTTGCCTTCCGGGCTATGCGGGAAATCCCTGACTACCGCATCCGGTATGACCGGCTGGCCATTCAATGGCAGGTCCCTGAGGCAACATTCCGCTTTGAACCGCGCTATCGCCAATTTGTACTTATTATTTCGATCTGGCTGTCGGCGGAATTCCTGAATGACCTGGTCCGGGGTAACTTTTTCGGTGCCATGCAGTCCGGTGCCATGCAGAATGTTCTGCAAGCAGAGTTTTTGCAGGAAGAAGCCACTTCTGAGAGACGACCTGTCTTTTCCATAGGCTGTCAGCACGGCGGCCGGGGTGATTAGACGTCCCTGTAATGGTTTTTTTTTCCAAAAGACATCCTCAATATGCTTGCCATGATCCGGGGTGGTCACTGTTCTTCGATCATGAGACTGATAATTTGAGATTTTTTTATTGTTAAATGTACTTCCAAAGCGGTTAGGTGTCCTGCTGGAACCGGCTCTTTGGTTAACCCGGTCAGCAGGTTTTGGATGGGAGTAGGTCGATGCGGCTGCTTTCAGAATAAAACCCTGCACACGTGGACTATAAATACCGCCCTTTGACCTCAAAATGATTATTAGGTTCCAGGAGAATGTTAAACACCAGTTGAGCCACGTTGCTGCCGACATCCAGAAATACACCATTGATCATGTTATTGTTACAGGAAAGTAGTTGGTCATGCAGGGCAGTTTGCCAGAAATGGGTTAATGTCCTGATAAAGTACTGGACCGGGTGAGGCGGCAATGAAGAAACTGAAGAATGAAAAAGAGCTGGTCAAGAAGGCCATTGAATATGGCATGAAGTATGGTGAAAAGCGGGGGGTTGTTGAGTTTGAGGCTACCGATTCTGCCAGTGAGAAAATCGAATATATATACCGACTGCTGGTCCATGATAACCTCATTCAGCCGCTACCGGAGGATCAGGTATCCCAGGTGACCATGAAGCATAAACTGGCAATCTGGGCATCCAGACAGAAGTTGGGTTGATTGCCAGGCGTTGATTACCAGACAAAGTTGGACTTCGCCATCTCGCCGTTATCCACCAGAATATCCTGTGCGGTCATGCTGCGATTGACGATCGCTATAAAGTAAACCCATTGTGCTATTTCTTCAGGACCGGCCCATTTGGGCAGTAGCGTTTCATCCATGATGGCCTGCCATTTTTCAGGATCGTCCATAACCGGCCTGTTCAGTTCGGTAAGCACGCCTCCCGGGGAAATACTGTTGCAGGTGGCACCGTATTGGGCAACCTGTAGCGCTGTCCATTTGGTGTAGGCGACAACCCCCCCTTTGGAGGCAACATACTCAGGAAATTCGGCACCTGAATGAGCACTGGCAGAGGCCACATTGACAATGGCCTGAATCGCCGGTTGCAGGCCGTACAGTCTGGTGCAGTTCATCACCCCGCCTAAATTGATGGCGATATCCTGTGTGGTGTTTTGTACCCCGGCATTGTTGATCAGATGAGTTACCTCCCCAATGTCAGGGAGCGACCCGGGGTTCGCCACATCGGCCAGAAAATGATGGTAACGGACGTTGTCAAGTTGGCTGGGATTAATATCGATACCCACCACGGTGATGCGCTGATCCTGCAGAAAACGCTGACAAACCGCCAGGCCAATACCTGCACTGGCTCCGGTAATGATTACTTTCATGTGCGCTCCCATATTTCCCTGACCTTGATCTTTCTGCACAGATACAGGACAGGGGTATCGCACAGGCTGGTCACCACAAAGATGCCATAGCTGGTGATGATGATACTGAGCAGGTCCGTCAACGGGAACGTCCCGTAAAAGGCGCCGAAAGTGAACAGGACTGCATTTAATAACTGGGAAATCATGGTGGACGCGTTGTTGCGCAACCACAAATAGTTCTCGGTAAATCCTGTCCAATGCCAGATTTTGTGGTAAAGCCACACATCAAAGCGCTGGGTAATGACATAAACCAGCAGGCCGGTGATCATCAGGCGGGGCGTGTTGCTGAAGATCGCCTGGATATGTGGCATGGCAAAATCCAGTGTGTTGGGCATGAAATACAGCCAGCTCTGGGAAATGGCAATAAACAGTGCCGAGGTAAAAAAACCTACGTTTACTGCGTGATCAGACCATTTTTTACCACCCACCTCACTGAGGATATCAGTCACCAGAAAGGTCGTGGCAAACATGATATTCCCCAGGGTCATTTCCATACCGAAGGCATTGATCTGCACCAGTACTTCAATATTGGCGGCCACGATGGCCAGCACGGTGTAACACAGAAGCCCTATTTTACCAAAGAGCCGGTAGGTTAAAATGACCATGCCGTAAAATAAGAAAAGCTGGCCAATCAATAGTAATTCGTTCAAGTGTACGCTCTGATCCCGGGGTGTTGTGGGTGGCGATTAACGGATGTTTCCGGTTTTTTTTCAATCTGCATATACCGCATGATGTGATTTCATATGACTAGCTACTTAAGGATGCCTGGGCTTTTTTACCTGTTGCCCTGGGATTCGAAAGGTCAATGTCCGCGGCCAGCCAGCCTGATTCCTTGAGTTTTTCCGCTCTTGCATGCATCTCAATCATCATGGCTGTGACGGGGTAATCCAGTAAATCATCGGGTCGTTTGATGTTGTGTTTTTTCAGGCTATTGATAAAGCTGAAAGATCGAAAACCACACCACGTTGAGCAGACATACAATATTCTATTGAATAATTCTGAATGTTTTTCCCGGGAAGTAATGCGTTTCAGCATTTGATAGAGTGTATGCGAAGGGGCCTGAAGGTAAATCTCTTTTTTATCAAAACCGTAATGATACACATAGTACAATAACCAGTCTGACTTCTGTGGGACGGTGTTAAATGTGATGCCTTTTATTGGACTGATGTTAACAATCAGGTTTGAAGCTTTTAGCTTGCCACTGAAATTATTGAAAATAAATTGATTGTTGGTAAGTTTCTTGAGAAACCAGGCTGAAAACTCCTCGGGTGAGGATGGTATAACGTCTTTTTTGCCAACAGAAGGCCTGGCAGCAACCGTTTCTACGGAAACTCCGCCAAACTTTTCTGCACAAAAATTAGCCAGGTTTCGTAATGTCGGCATAGTCCAGCTGGTGATTCCGGCAATGGCAGGGAGGGGGAGTTTTCCTTTCCTAAGGGCACTGATGGCATTTGCCAGTACTGCGTTGCCCTGATGATTGTTAACCAGCTTATTTTGTATGTACTCATGTAAATAGCGTAAATAGGTGTCTGGTGATTCCACAGGATTCAGCACTCTCAATACTTTAATGAGTTCACAGTCCGACAGTGGTTTTTCAGGTTTGGCTACTCTGGCCAGATGCCTGATATGGTCCGGCAGCCAAATCTCCGATGGGAAAAAATATCGCTTGCAGGGTTCAGGAAATGGGAATCCATGTTTATTAAAGCAGGTGGTTTTAATCATAATATCACGTCGTGATTCAAGTTTCGAGTTTCTTAACAACTCAAGCATAAACTGATAGTAGTCCTCTGATCCCGGATCAATAATAGAAAGATCATCATGGAAAAAAACGGTAATTTTCAAATTCATTTTCCAGGCCAGGACCCGTATTAGACTTGCTGTCCATTTATTCCTGTGTTCTGGTTTTATGGTGTCCCATGAAGGGATCTCTATATCATCTCTCACCAGTCTTTTTTTTGCGGTCGCAATGGCTCGTTGTTTTTCTCCCTTGACTTCTTTTTTTGCTTTCCCGGCGAACGTTTCAAGATAACGATAGGCAGGCAAGGCTGTACAGTCTTTGCTTTTCCTTTTCACTGGCTCTGCCTTTGCAACAGGTGACTCCTTGACAGCAGTTTCTGAATGATAGGGCGTAATTTGTATCTTTATTTTTTTATAGTCTTTACCTGTTGGTGTTATGTATTGATCCGTAATACTGCTGATAAACTGCTGCCACTGATTTCCCGGCCAATATTCATCCTGACACGGATCAGCAATGTAAATATCGGATGTTGATATATAAGACGGCTGATGATAGCTACCGTCAGCACAAAGGAGATCAGTATGGGCACCTTTGTACTGAGCTTCATACCATTGGCTGTGCATCAGTATACTCTGGCCTGAGTGATGTGGGCATACCATCAGGCATACGTGAGTAGTAGATTGATCCAGCTTTCCCTGGCCTGTCGGGGTTCTGCTTCTGAAAAAGCTGATGACCATTTTGAACAGGCTAATGGCCGGGTTGTGCAGACACAGAGAAGCCATTAAATGAGCCATCTCATCACATTGGGCCACTTTGTATTTTTTCACTAACGCCGCTATTTGAGTGGCGTAGTCTGTTTGCTGTTGCTTTAAGTCTTTAATCGGGGAAAGTCGTTGTATTAAATGATGAATCTCTGGTACCAGTAAATACGTGTAAATTTTATCAACACAGACAAGATTACCGTGGACAGGTAATCTTTTATGTTCTGGCATTTGGGTGGATTTATCAGAGTAGATGGCGTATTCAATATCCATCTTCCGAATATCAGCCAGTACATTGTTCAGTATCAGGGGAATTGAATGACTGTCAGCCCTGTGCTGTGTATCAATCTGCAGTTTACTCTTCTGAGTGTTTTGCTGGACAGGTTGATTTTTTGCAATAGTGACCTGGTATTCCGGAAGTTTTTTTTGTAGTCCTTCTTTTTTTGCAAGTTTTGCAAGTTTTGCAAGCCCTTGATGGTTTGTATAGGCCGTGTCCAGCCTGACCCTTTTTGAGGGGGGAGGGTCATGCCTCTTCTTTCTTTTGTTTTGACGGTTTTCCGGGTTCAATTGATCACCAGCGAGGCGTGTGTTGTAGTTGGCAGCAGTGGATACGTACATATTACATTCAACCTGTTAATGGCAGTGGTTCTTAATGGCAGTGATTCTTAATGACAGTAATAGTTGAGGTTCCTTAAGGTATTGGCCAATTTATTGAAATGCCTGATACTCAGGATGCATCAGCGCAAGCAGTGCTGTGATGAAGTCCTTCTTGCTGATCTCGTAATCATTCACATGCGGAGTCATTAATAGCCAGTTGTTAACTCTGTGCTCAAAGTCATGACGGTAAACATGGCTATTTAATTTCATTTGAAGATTTCGAGTCAGCGATTGGAGGCGTTGTTTTTGTGGGCAATGTTTTTGTTGATCATGTTTTTGTAGCCGGATTGTCTGGCAATCAGGCTTTGCGGATTTGCTTTCACAATGCAGAGAGATAAACTGCCTGGCCTTGTTCAGGGTAAGCAGGGAGCGCATCAGCAAGCCATAAATGTGCTCATCGGGGGTTTGCGGACAATTAAAAAGAAGGGTCCGTGGTATGGAAAATACCTCCCCTCGCTGTAACCGTTCGGTCAGCGGGTCAAGGTTATCAGCAAGGTATTCCAGCGTATTGTTCAGTAATCCGGTCTCTCCAGCAAACGACAGACACCAGACCGGCCTGTTCACGCCAGCAACGTGAAAGGCCAATGGTGCTGTATTTCCGTGTGCCAATGCGGTGTCAATAATGACCTGAAGCCCCATCGCTTTCATGCCCAAATCACCGTCATTCAGATAGATATTGTAAGTGGTTGGTAGTTTAATCGCCGGACATCCCGGGATTGGCTTGATAATGATGCTCCTGGGGATTTCTGCATCACTGCCGCTGCCCAGCGCCTGCAGCTGCCCAAAGAGTGTTCTGGCACAGTCGTCTGTCGTGCAAATAATGTCAATATCATTGAATGATGGGCAGATGCCTTGTAAAAAACGGGCGTATGAACCAGTGATCAGAATGTTGGGATCGCTACAGGCGTCATTGATTTTCTGAATAATCTCCAGTGCCTTCTGCGTTAGCACATTTAGCCGGGAAACCTGCTGTTCCGGGAAGCCCGCCTTTGCCAGGGGGGGCTCTCTACGCACCGCAACAGAAGCCATCGCAACAAAATCCCCAAATTGACTGGCAGGGGCGTACGGACGGTCACTCCTTGTGGCAACGGCATCTGCCCGATTAAACAGTACACTGTCGATTATTCCGGTCTCTATATTGGTGCCGGGGCTGTATTGTTCAAACCAGTGGCCCAGGGCATGGCGCAGCTTGCTTCCTGCTGGAAAATGCTGCAGGCAACCCAGAACCCGGCCCTTATGGATTTCTTGTCCATTAATGGACTGACCCGCGATATAACAGTGTGCCAGAAAGAAGAAATGAATACGTGAATTCTGAAATGAGTGCCTCAGGGTTTTGATGGATCGCAATACCTGTTCCGCTGACACAACCTGACGATCAATGGTCAGCTCGTGCTGCATAGCCATGAAGGTCAAAATACATTGCAGTCGATGTTGTTCATCGTCCCTGACCGATACCTTGCCGAGGATTTGCCAGGCCTCCTGAAATAAATCCCGGACTTCGTTGGTTTCATCGTACCCCCGGGATTGTTGCAACTGTTGAATCAGATACCTGGCTTGCCTTGATGAGTGATCCCCGGGTAATTCATTAAACGCAGCCAGTACACTCTGGTGATCCAGCCAGGTGTTATTCAATTCCCTTGCATTCAATGCCAGTTGAGAATAAAAAATAGCCCTTTCGAGCAACCAGCCACCGCGTTGAAAATCCTTGACCACCGCCTCCGGGGGGACCTGCTGGCCATTCAAAGCCAGGTACCTCAGGCAACATTGTTCCTTAAAGCGCGCTATGCCCAGTTTGCCTTCCGGACTATCCGGAAAACTCCGAACCACCGCCTCCGGTGTGACCTGCTGGCCATTCAACACCAGGCCCATCAGGCAACATTCCGCCTTGAAGCGCGCTATCCCCAGTTTGCCTTCCGGACTATCCGGAAAATCCTGAACCACCGCCTCCGGTTTGACCTGCTGGCCATTCAACGCCAGGCCCCTCAGGCAGCATTCCGCTTTGAAGCGCGCTATTCCCAGTTTGCCCTGTGGACTATCCGGGAAACCCCTGACTACCTCATCTGGTGTGACCTGTTGGCCATTCAACAGCAACCCCCTCAGACAGCATTTTCCCTGTAAGTGTGCTATCTCCAGTGTTGCCCCGGCTGCCTGATAACCCTTAAGCACCGCATCTGCTGCGACCTGCTGGCCATTCAGCACCAGACCACTCATGCAGCATTCCTCCATGAAGCGCGCTATTTCCAGCGTTGCCCCGGCTGCCTGATAATCCTTAACCACTGCATCCGGCGTAACCTGCTGGCCATGCAACGCCAGGCCCTTCAGGCAACAATATTCCCTGAATCGCATTATACTCAGTTTGCTTTCGGGACTGGCCAGGTAAGCCTTGACCACTGCATCAGGTGTAACTGTCCGGCCATTCAATACCAGGCCCTTCAGACAACATTGTTCCTTAAATCGTGCCAACGCCAGTTTGCCTTCCGGGCTATCCGGGAAATCCCTGGCCACCATGTCCGGTGTGACCGGCTGGCCCTTCAATAGCAATCCTCTCAGGCAACATTGTTCCTTAAAACGCGCTGACTCCAGCATTGCACTGGTTGACTGAAAATCCTTAACCACCGAATCCGGTGTAACCGGCTGGTCATTCAACGCCAGGCCACCCAGGCAACATTCCGCTTTGAAGCGCGCCATCCCCAGTTTGCCTGACGGACTATCCGGGAAACCCCTGACTACCTCATCTGGTGTGATTGGCTGGCCATTCAATGACCAGCCCCTCAGAAAACAATGTTCCTTAAAGCGCGCTATCCCCAGTTTGCCCAGCGGACTATCCGGGAAACCCCTGACTACCTCATCTGGCGTGACCTGTTGGCCATTCAACCACAGTCCCCTCAGACAGCATTTTTCCTGAAAGCGCGCCAGCTCCAGTGTTGCCCCGGCTGCCTGATAACCCTTGAACACCGTATCTGCTGCAACCCGCTGGCCATTCACTACCAGACCCCTCATGCAGCATTCCTCCATGAAGCGCGCAATCTCCAGTGTTGCCCCGGCTGCCTGATAAGCCTTAACCACCGCATCCGGCGTGACCTGCCGACCATGCAGCGCCAGGCCCCTCAGGCAACATTCCGCCTTAAAGCGCCCCAGTTCCAGTGTTGCCCGGGCTACCTGATAATCGTTAACCACCTCATCCGGTGAGATCCGCCGGTTATTCAGCACCAGGCCCCTCAGGCAACATTCCGCCTTGAAGCGTGCTATTGCTACCAGGTACTTTTTTCGGTACGGCTTCCGGTTCAATTCCCGGATGACCTGATCCGGTGTCACTTTTCTGTTGTCCAGCAGAATGTTCTGCAGGCAAAGTTTTTCCAGGAATAAGCCACTTCTGAAAGACGTTGCATCTTTTCCAAAAGCGGTAAGCACAGCAGCCGGGGTGACTTGCCGCCCTTGTAATGGTTTCCTTTTCCAAAAGGCATCCTCAATGCATTTGGGGACATCCATAGGAGCGGCTGTAACTCTATGATATTGATGGTTTGAGACCCTTTTGCCGTTAAACGAACTTCCGTTGCGGCCAGGAATCCTCCTGGCAACGGGTTGTCGGCGAACCCGGTCAGCAGGCTTTGGGTGGGCGTAGGTTGATGAGGTTGCTTTCAGAATAAAACCCTGCACACATTGGATGTTAAATAGACGGTAAATATCGCTATCTGACCTCAAAAGGATTAACAGGTTCCATTTCAGGTATGTTGTGGAACTCTTTAGAAGATGGGAGGACTGACAATTGGGGAACTAACTTTCAAATTCAGATTCTAATTGGCTTCAGGTATTCATCAGGTTAACTCAATGCAGGCAACAACATTTATTCAAACGCCTCAGGCTCTGGCTGCCGCAGTCAATGGCTTACCGGATAATCCAGAACCGGCATCTTGCCAGTTTCAATGGCTGGGGCGGACTATTACACTGACGAGCCGGACAGCCGTATACGCGACTACCGCCATGGTCACCACTTTTGCCATATATGGAGCCGCAGGCGTTGCAGGCGTTGCCACAGATGATTTCTTTCGTGGTTTCGCAGCGGGTTACCTGGGGCTTGTCGCAAGTGCTGTCGCAGGTTGTGTCGCCGAGAATGTGTATATCAAGTATTGGCTTGCAGCCCCTTCGGAGCCAATAGTACAGTTATCCCGGGATATCGCCCTTACCCCTGAAGCAAGAGATCAGAAAATAAAGTGAAATGACATATTTGCCCTCAGGCAGTGGCATTTTGCTGCTCCATCGCTGTCCTGTTCAGTAGTGTTTTCGCAAGCTGGGCTGGCTCAGGGCCAGCCCGGAGAGTCAATAAATAAAAGGGTTGCCTAATGCTTCACATGCACCGGTCAGGCCAGGGTTGTCGTGAATAATCAGGCTGGTTGGGATGGCAGTCAGGTAATCGACCATTTTATCGTTAAGGTCGAACGACGTCCTGAAGTCTGATTGGGCGAAAAACTCAGGGAAGCGTGGAATAATACCGCCAGCAATATAAACGCCTCCCTGGGCTCCAGTGGTCAGTGCCGCATTACTGGCGGCCCTGCCCAGCAGCTCGCAGAAATGCAGCAATGTCTGTCTACAGAGGGTTTCCCCAATCAGGGCCTGTGCTGTGATTTCATGATTTTTCAGTGTCTGGGTTTGGCCGGACAGCATACTGTGGGCTTCATACAGCCGTTCAATGCCAGAACCGCAGAGTACCGATTCCCAGGAAACATAGCCCATTTTTTGCTGAAGAATACCAAGAATCTCGTTGTCCATGGATGATATGGGGGAAAATGCCGCATGTCCGCCTTCCCCGGGTAAAGGCAGCCAGTGCTCACCTGCCTTCTTCAATGCAGCGACCCCAAGGCCCGTGCCTGGCCCGATAATCAGCTTTGTGGCTCCTTCAATTGCCGTTCCTTTGCCCACCCTGACCAGGGCGCTTTCCGGCAGTGCCGACAGGGCAAGCGCCTGGGCGGTAAAATCATTGATCACTTTGAATGACTGCAATTTCAGCGTGTCTTTCATTTCAGACTTATCAAATGCCCAGTGGTTATTGGTCATTTTTATCGTCTGACTACTCACAGGACAGGCAAAAGCCATGCAGGCATGATCAACAGTTACTTGCTTATCTGTCAGGTAATGGCTGACCGCATGATCCAGGTTTTCGTAGTCATTACAGGCCAGCACTTCCACAGAGTCTGTTTGCAGCCTGCCACCCAGTGAGAGGGCAAATCTTGCGTTTGTGCCACCGATATCAGCTACCAGTGCCATTGATTCATTCAATAAGGTGTTACTTGACATAATGAAGTGTGCCCAATCTGTAATGTACCCAGAGCGGAGCACCGGCTGTACTGCTATACAGGCCGGTACCTGAGGCTTTGTGGTTCTGGTTACGGGTGAAGTAGTGGACAGGATTTTACCTTACTGTTGAGCAAAAGGCGTAGTTTGCTGCCATGAAATAATTCAACAGGTTCTGTCGCTTGATTATCGGGGCAATTCCAACCAGGAGGCTATTGTTGTAGAATTGTTCAGTTGTATTACTGGTTCCTTGCAGGGGTCGGCCAGCGGTTTTTCATGGCCTTTTTATATGAACAGTATTTCATGGGCAGCTTTCATGGGAAACCATGCGCTGTCATCTCCATTCCCATTGTATTTCCAGAGCCGTCAGTGTTGGTCAGCTCTTGATGGGCAGAATTCGAGTATTGGTGCCGTGAGCACCTGAATTAGTGAGTGATATAGGGCAATGTTTGAAGTCAATCCCATTAAGGAGCGTATCAAGGACCTGACAGCGCGTACTGACGTGCTTAGGGGGTATCTTTGACTACGCTCACAAAAGTGAGCGGTTGCAGGAAGTGGAGCGGGAGCTGGAAGACCCGAACGTCTGGAATGATCCGGAGTATGCCCAGAAGCTGGGTAAAGAACGTTCCACCCTGGAAGCGATTGTTGCTACCATCGATGAGCTGACCAGTGGCCTGGGAGATTCAGAAGAACTGCTGGAAATGTCGGTAGAAGAGGAAGATGAAGAGGGTGTTCAGGGCGTTGTGGATGAACTTGACGAGCTGGCCCGGAAACTGGAAGCACTTGAATTTCGTCGTATGTTCTCCGGTGAAATGGATCCTAACAGCGCCTTTCTTGATATTCAGGCCGGCTCCGGGGGCACTGAGGCTCAGGACTGGGCCAATATGCTGCTGAGAATGTACCTGCGCTGGGGTGAGGCCAACGGTTTTAAAACGGAAATCATTGAAGTCTCTGCTGGTGAAGTGGCTGGTATCAAATCGGCAACGGTTCAGTTTAACGGGGATTACGCTTTTGGCTGGTTGAGAACAGAAATTGGCGTTCATCGCCTGGTTCGCAAATCGCCGTTTGATTCCGGTAATCGACGCCATACTTCCTTTGCTTCCGTCTTCGTATCTCCTGAGATTGATGACAATATTGATATAGAAATCAATCCGGCAGATCTGCGTGTTGATACCTATCGTTCCAGTGGTGCCGGTGGACAGCACGTTAATACCACCGATTCTGCCGTGCGTATTACCCACGGGCCAACGGGAATTGTTGTCCAGTGTCAGAATCAGCGTTCCCAGCATCAGAATAAAGACAAGGCCATGCAGCAGTTGAAGGCCAAGCTTTATGAGATGGAAATGCAAAAGAGAACGGCGGAGTCCCAGGCGATGGAAGATTCCAAGTCGGACATCGGCTGGGGCAGTCAGATTCGTTCCTATGTGCTGGATGACTCACGTATCAAGGACCTTCGTACCGGGGTGGAAACCCGCAATACCCAGTCTGTGCTGGATGGCGACTTGAACAAGTTCATTGAGGCGAGCCTGAAAAAAGGCCTGTAATTGGAAGAATATCTTATGTCTGAAGAACATTTTTTGTCAGAACAGTCACAGGCAGAGAAAGCTGCTGAAGCCCATGAAGCCCATGAAGAGAGTCGCCTGGTTACCCTGCGCCGGGAAAAACTGGCGGCCATTCGCGAAAAAGGGGTGGCATTCCCGAATAAATTCCGTCGTGATTCGCTGGCTGGCGATCTTCAGGAACAGTTCAAGGATCATGATAAGGCTGCCCTTGAAGGCCTGAACCACCACGTAAAAGTGGCTGGCCGTATTATGTTGAACCGTGGCGCGTTCATGGAACTGCAGGATATGTCTGGCCGTATCCAGCTCTATGTGAACCGCAAGCAGCTGTCGAAAGAGACTCTGGATGCGATCAAGACCTGGGATCTGGGTGACATTATCGGTGTAGAAGGTGCTGTTCAGCGTTCAGGTAAAGGCGATCTTTATGTTGATATGAGCGCTGTTCAGCTGTTGACCAAGTCTCTGCGTCCATTGCCTGAAAAGCATAAAGGCCTCACCGATACCGAGCAGCGTTACCGTCAGCGCTACGTTGACCTGATAACCAGTGAACAGTCCCGTGAAACCTTCCGGATTCGTTCCAGAATTATTCAGGGGATCCGTAACTATTTCCTGGGTCAGGACTTTATGGAAGTGGAAACGCCAATGCTGCAGGTGATTCCGGGCGGTGCCACGGCCAGGCCGTTTGTGACCCACCACAACGCGCTGGATATCGATATGTATCTGCGTATCGCTCCGGAACTGTATCTGAAGCGCGTGGTCGTTGGTGGTTTTGAACGGGTATTTGAGATTAACCGGAACTTCCGCAATGAAGGGTTGTCTACTAGACATAACCCGGAATTCACAATGATTGAGTTCTATCAGGCTTACGCGGATTACACCGATATGATGGATCACACTGAAGCCATGTTGAAGCAGCTGGCTCAGGATATTCTGGGTAAAACCGAGTTCGAGTACCAGGGGCAGATGATTGATTTTGGCAAGCCGTTTGTGCGGATGTCTGTTTTTGAGTCCATCTTGCACTTCAATCCGGATCTTGATGCCTCGGATATCGACAACCTGGGGTCAGCGACGCAGGTTGCCGGCAAGCTGGGCATTGATGTGAACCCGATCTGGGGGCTTGGCAAGGTACAGATGGAAATCTTTGATGAAACGGTCGAGCACCACTTGCTCAATCCTTCCTTCATCACCGATTATCCAACGGAAGTATCACCTCTGTCCCGTAAAAATGACGACAACCCCTTTGTTACCGAGCGTTTTGAGTTCTTCGTGGGGGGTCGGGAAATCGCTAATGGCTTCTCTGAGTTGAATGACTCTGAAGACCAGGCTGAGCGCTTCAGACAGCAGGTAGTTGAAAAGGATGCCGGGGATGTTGAGGCAATGCATTATGATGCAGACTATATCAATGCACTTGAATACGGTCTGCCGCCAACAGCCGGAGAAGGTATTGGTATTGACCGGTTGGTGATGCTGTTCACGGATGCGCCGTCAATCAGGGATGTGTTGCTGTTCCCGCACATGCGTCCTCAATAGATATTGATGCAGTGAGTTACTGGGTACACGTTGGTACTGGCCAAACATTTGAATCGTCGGCGCAGGTTATTGTCACACATTCTTTTGTGGTCTTCTTTGGCTTGGTTGATGTACCAGTGAATACCTGCTTATCTCATTTATTTTCTGGGATTCTGGTATTTCAGGATCCATGACATGAGCAGGCCAGGCCTGCTCATGTAGTATCTGAGGTGTGGAACCTGAAGTATCAATAGATACGCTTTGCTGGTGAAGTCAGTTAGTTGCCAGATGCTCTGCCTAATCGGCCTGTATAAGGATATGGGGATGACTGCCAGATATGGCAGTTTGATAATCCTGCATAGTTGCAGGACCGGTTTTCAGACGTATGGTTGATTTCTGTACTAAGATGCATGTTCAAGCAACGGTACTGGACGAACGTTATAAAACAATCAGGCAACTGTAAGGCAGTCTTAATATGGTCTCAACAATGGATTCCTCATCAGAAGGCATGAAAAGTTCTGGCAAGCACGTCGGTGGTATGGAACTGAAATATCAGGGTCGGAAAACCAGTCGTGCCAATAGTGAACAGCGTCGTCGTACGATTCTGGAGGCGGCATTAAGAATCGTTGTCAGGGACGGAGTCAGGGGAGTCCGTCATCGAGCTGTTGCCAAGGAAGCCAATGTTCCTCTTTCCGCAACCACCTACTATTTCAAGGACATTACGGACCTGATTACCGACACCTTTACTCTGTTTGTTGAGATGGGTGCCCAGAAGTTCAAGGCATACTGGGAAGAGTCTGACAGTATGCTGAAAATGGCCATGAAAGAGCTGGTGCCATCCGATAAGGCAAGTCGTCAGATATTTGCTGACCGGATCAGCGACCTGGCCATTGAGTATGTTCTGATTCAACTTTCAGAGCATCGTGACTACCTGATCGCCGAGCGTGCTTTCCAGCAGGAGTGCCTGCGAAACGAAAATCTGAGACCTATCGCTTTCAGTCACCAGAAATTCTTTCTTGATAGTCTTGAAACCTTTTTTTCAAAAATCGGCTCTAACTACCCTGAAATTGATGCTGAACTGTTTGGCAGTATTATCCTTCATGTTGAGTACCAGGGATTAATTGCAGGTTTTGAAGACGAAACAACAACCGACAGGCTAAGAGTAATGCTTAAACGTCAGATAGAGTTGATGCTGGGTATATACAACTAATGAATAGTCTCTTAATGCCAGAGGATTGGAAATTCGAGCATACCGACAGTGCTGTTATGGTCAGAGATGAACATTTGGGTAATGTCCAGCTCTTCCATGAACCCGAATACCAGAATTGCACTTGAAAAACTTGCCTCATTTGTATCACTGGATGAGGCATGATCCAGGATATACTTCTCCAGCTTACCTTTATCCAGCGACATTCTGTGTCCGGTGATTTCTTCTGCGAAACCTTCCTGAAATACCGGGCCAATACCGGTTATTTTTACGTTGTCTCTCTTCAGTTCCTTGCGAATAATGACCGGTGTTCTGCGGGCAAGATATCGTGCAAAGGTAATACCTGCTTCGAGTTCTTTTGTTGATATGGGGGATAATGAACCCGGAAAATGCGGTGGTTTGTTCTGGACAACTTCCTTCAGGTATTTCATAAAGGAAACAGAACCAAAGTCGCCTTTGTGGGTAAATGGACCTGCTTCAGGGTCCGAGATAATCAACTGAAAGCGCTCTTTCCCGATATCCCAGACAACGGGTGTTTCAGAATTGTCGGTTGCCCTGAAAGCCGAGAAAAAATCCATTCGATCCTCCTCTTCAGGGGATAGAATACGAATATCGATACCTGTTGTGCGCCGTACTTTCTGGACCAGCTCTTCAGCGTTGTGTGCCTCCCTGAAGGTATCAGTGGCAATGGCCCTTACTTTCACCGCCTTGAAATGTTCCTGCCGGGTTCGCAGTTTATGAAAGAGGCTCTGAGCCTTTTTCAGCATAAAGCTGCTGAAGAAATGGTTATCACCGGATGACAGGTCATCGTAGAAACCGGCTTCCAGAGAGCCGTAATCAAGGTGTCGGTATATTTTGTCGGTTTTTTTATTTACGTCTGCAATGGCGAAGTAAATAGTGTTGGCATTAATTTCAATGGCCATCCTGCGTTCGAGCTTTGCCATGGCTGACTGGCAGCTGAAAAGAAGGACTGCAGCCGCAGAAACGCCGATAGATGCTTTATTAAAAATTTGCATTGTATTGAAGGATGTCCATTACGAAGGTTGAATGCCCTGATTGTAATTAGTAGTTGTTGTCAGTAGGGCTGTTATTAGTAAAGGTATTGCTGTGCTAAAGTGCGTTGGCAGGCAAAGAGTGTAGTTGGCTCTTGTGCGGTTGGAGGTAAGTTATTTGTCAATATCAGTTGAACAATAGGTCAGAGTGATGCCAGACATCAAATTGGAGCCTTCCTGGAAAGCCATGCTTCAGGATGAATTCAGCAAAGAGTATATGCAGACCCTTCGCAGCTTTTTGCAAAATGAAAAGACTCAGGGAAAGATGATTTACCCCAGGGGTAAAGAATACTTCCGTGCCATGGACCTGACACCTTTTGAACAGGTCAAAGTGGTGATTCTTGGGCAGGACCCCTATCACGGGCCGGGTCAGGCTCACGGGTTGAGTTTTTCGGTGCGCCCGGAAATCGCCATTCCACCATCGCTGGCTAACATGTACAAGGAGCTGGAGTCAGATCTGGGGATTCCGCCAGCCAATCATGGATTCCTTGAACACTGGGCCCAACAGGGAGTGTTACTGCTCAACAGTGTGTTGACGGTTGAACATAAGCAGGCTGCTTCTCACCAGGGCAGGGGATGGGAGGCGTTTACTGACCGGATTGTCACCGCTTTGAATGAGCAGCGAGAGCATATTGTTTTTATTCTGTGGGGCAGCTATGCCCAGAAGAAAGGTCGCTTTATCGATACCCGTAAACACCTGGTTCTCAAATCGGTTCACCCTTCGCCACTGTCAGCCTATCGAGGCTTTTTCGGCAGCAGACCTTTTTCAAAGAGTAATGATTATCTGTCCAGCCATGGAATACGGCCTATAGACTGGCAACTGCCACCCCTGAATTGAAGGGTCAGGGGCGGTAGTACGTCAATCAGGCCTGGACCAGGTTGGTAATATGCCAGCTCTGGTTTTCTGCCCCTCCGGGATGAATCCCGCCTCGTTCGGTAGTGTTGTACCACTCACGAAAACCGGGGCGCTGTTTGTGGATAGACTCCAGTTGCTCCAGCAGATCCCTGATCGCCGGTGTTTCATCCATCTGTTTTTTCAACACATGGATAACCCGGCTCTCAATCTGTGGCCAGACCAGAAAACCCTGGCTTTTCTGCAAAAGGTCAACTTCATAATCAGAGCCCATATTGATGGGTGAGAATGCTTTCAGTCCGGCAGCGGTCAGCTGTGAGCGAATCAATTCCACCGCCGCCGGGTGATCGGCCTGATCAACCAGCCCCAGCTCAATGGCCAGCGCCAGCCCTTGCAGATTCACCTCCTTGCCCTGCAAGAAATCCTTATTCTGCTCCACCAGGGCGGGGATATAGCCCTCCGGTGGTATTGGCTGACGCTGTACCATGTGCTCAGAATTGACAAAATCCAGCGGAGCAAACTTACCTTCGGGGTAGATAAAGGTGTTTTTTATCTGTTGCCCGAATTGCTCAAGCGCCTGCTGGGCCTGCACACCGTCCTGCAGCAGGGCACTGATAAATCTGGATGCTGGCTCTTGGCCAACCTGATAATGTTTATTTAACTCCAAGGTTAAATCAGAGCCGATTTTGTCAAAGTGGCGGACCAGTCCGCTGAAACCCTGAAGCAGAAAACAAGCGTTGCTGCACAGCAGTTTTTGCACCAGGTACGAATCGAGCATGTCACGGTTATCACTGCCCTGGGGAAGTCCGGTATCCGGATCCAGCACCTGCTGATCCAGATAGACCATGGCTCGGGCCAGGCTGGGGATCATCTCCTTGACCTGGTCGACTTGTGCATCGCTGTCGGCGAGGTCAAGTAGCTTGGTAAATGAGCGGATAAAGTGAATTTCGCTGTCGGTGGTGCCCGGCGTCAGGGTGGCGAGGGTATTGTTCAAAAAGCCTCTCAGGGTATGGCTCGGCCCGGGCAGGGGAAGGCCATCTTCCTGAGCCTTTGCTGATATTTCCCGGAAGAGGGTTTTTAGTCCTTCGACCCGTTCCTTGACGACCGATGGTTCCAGGGTTCTCAGTTCTGTAGCGTCCAGTTGCGGTAATCGGCTGGCTGCGTCGGGGTAGTTGGCCTGCAAAAATGCCTGCAGCTGGTTATACCAGCCTGGCCCGCTGTCTCCGCCGAGCGCCCGCAGATAGATGAACTCACCCAGCAGCGGATCCGGAATCACTACCTGGGGTATAAGACCATTGTCGCATTGATTGATGGCCATGGTGAACAGTGAGTTCAGCAGGGCAGAAAAAGTGCCGGGTCGGGCAGTGTCCTGTTGGTTCAGAGTGTTGACCATAATGCCAAAGTCGCGCATCCAGACCGTTTGCCCGTAACGCCCGCCGAGGGAGGCTGGCAACCCCTGGCTGATCAACGTCTGCTTGAAGGTATGGGCCAGGGCCAGTTTGTCCTCGCCGCGCTGACTGTTAATGAACTGGCTAATGGCTGACTTGAGCGCCTGGGCCAGGCCCTTGTCCCGGGTCAGGCTGCCATTGGAGTACTCAACCCAGTAATCATCAACGCCTTTTTCCTTCAACGCTTCAATAACCCGCTGGCGGAAACCCGCCACTTGAGGTGTCTCGGTCTCATCGTTATCGTCAATGCCATTTTCATGGCCAAAAACCATAAGGTTGAATACCCGCTTTTGCCCGGTGGTCAATTGTTCATAACGGCTGGTGAAATCGTACCCGGCCAGGTCGTGGTCAAGGTAGTCAAGAATTTCATCGGTGACCAGGCCAGCCCGCTCGCCATTGACTTGTACCGGGACGGCAACGGACTCACCGAAAAAGCGCTGCCCGGCAATCTCCATGCAGACGCAGGCCGCATCGCTGGCTTCTTTTTTCGGGGATGCGGTGTCAATCCGCAGGCCGTTTTCAAAACTGACCAGAATCAGTGCGGATGGATTACGCTCAGGAAGGGTGGGTTTGATCAGGTCAATACGGCTTTCGGCACCCCACCGGATATCATCACCCACCGGCTGGGTCGGCGTGCGCAGTTCATTTACACCGGGCTTGACCGTAACCACTTTGCCGGGGCCGAAAATACCGGTAATGATTGTCTTGCCAACTGCCGTTTTCTGCTGGTTTTGAGTAGTAAAAACGATTTTATGGCCACTTTCGGGGAAGATACCCTGATTAACGGGAGTCATATTGGTCAGTCTGCCTCTCTGTGGGTTATTGAAACGAATATTCGGTCACTGTCAGTTATTGAAACGAACATCCGGTTACTGATAGACAGGCAATGAAGGTTATGGTTCCCTTTTATTTCTGGCTGGTTGGCAGATGGAGTGGGCATTATATTGAATGGACGTACAGATAATATGAATTATATTTGTCAATTGTCGCTTGTTTGCCCATGCGCAATGGAACCTGAAAATCATTTTGAGGTCAAACTGCGTTATTTATATTCCATGTGCAGAGTTCATGTTGAAAGCAAAAGCATCAACTTACTCCCACCGAAAGTCGGCCAGTCGGGTTGACCAGAAAGTCAGCTCAAACCGGGTTCCTGGCCACCGTGGAGGTACTTTTAACGGTAAAAGAATCTTGGAAACATCGAAGCGCGGATAATATTTCCAAAGCCATGGTCATTCTGAAAAACTGTGAGTCGGAATATAAGTAGCTAACCATAGCCCTTCCAATAATTTTGGCCGTAGTCTATCAATACTTCGGAGTTTCTGGTTATTTTGCAGGTGCTGATAACAAAGATATAGGGCCAGCCCTGGTAGAGAATCAGCGCAAAGCATGCATTGTCGTCCAGGATCGGGTCACCGTCGATGTATGTGGTGTTTGCATTAATACAGAGTGTGATATTACCGTGGCCATAGCCACAGAGATTAATCTGCACACTATCGGTTGAGCAGTTAACAGCATAACGGCCAACATTATCACCATAACAGGCTTTTTCCCTGAGAATATCTGAGCCAATACAGTAGAGTCCTGAATAAGGCGCTATGACGGTACAGGATGGGATATCTTTGGCTGCAAGAACACCGTACTGACCATGAAGTTTTTTTCGTGGATCTGAATGATGGATGGTGGTTGGCTGTAACCAGGTTTCAATGGATTTCAGGCGGCCATTTGGGCTGAGGGATAGCCAGTATTCGATGATTTTGTTCCAGTAGTCTGGTTCCAGCAAGGGGTGTTTCTCATCTTGGCTATTTAGCAGTTTTGTGAAGTTTTCAGGTAGTCGTATTTTTGTCTTTTTATTACCTTTGCTTAAGGAGTTTTTCAGAGTCTCTGCATTTTTACCCAGTGTAAATAATGGTGAACGATTATCCCAATAGTTGGTAAGGATTATTTTATCCTGCTTCTTATCTCTTTTTTTTGTTTCTTTTTTATTTTGCTGATGGCTGTTTGTAGTTTTGATAATTGTTTTTTCGAATAATTGTTGAAAAACAAATGGGGTGTGTTCCAGTTTTTGCTTTATTGACTGTAATTGGTTTTCCTGATGATCAAAGTATTTTGTAAAAGGTGATATTCTGGTAAATGGTTCTGTTTTTTTTGCAGGGTCTGTGTTTTTGTGATGGCCTAAATAACGGTGTCTGGTTTCCTGGATGGCTTGTTTTCTTGATGTCAGTAAGGTTTCTGGATTATTTTCTCTTGCCTCTGACGTTGGAAGGGCTTTTTTGTTGTTAATGTTTTGTTGAGTATCAATATAAAGAGACTCTTGCTTTGGTGGCTGAGGTGTTTTTATTGTTGTGTTTATTGGGTGACTCATTATTATTGCTGTTTCATTTTATGGGGTCGGATTATTAAATGGTTGGCATTTTATCGTGTTCATTATTTTTTTTCAAATAGGCTTTGTTTTTTTGGTTTTATGGTTTGCTGGTTTAATTGATGTTAATT
>NZ_JAHHPP010000362.1 GCF_024606265.1 Endozoicomonas sp. SESOKO1 | reverse complement strand
TACTATGGATTATTGATTAGAATCATAGAGTCAGGAAAAAACTTTAAATAACATAAACAAACAGCAGGTTTATAGCCATGCGTTTATTTGAGAATACGCCTTGATCTGGTTTTTGCCAGGTTGTTCATTCCAACCCTGATGTCAGTTTCAATATGCATAAATTTACCCTTGCTTTTTTATCATCAGCAATAGCGGCAGCTGGTGTGGTGAGTGCTAATCAAAAAACAACCAACGTATTTATTGAAGATGCGCCATCTGCCTATGTCACTCCTGACAGCGTTACTCTACACCGATATCAGCTGGATCAAATACCGGCTCAGTGGGATATACATAACGGTGGTAAGTTAAGTCTTGAGCAGAATATTTATCGTGCAGGTAAAACAGGTATCCGCTGGGACTGGAAAAATGGAAGCTTGTTGGATATGGAGCTTTCCAAAGAGCTGAAATCCCTGCTGGTTACCGATCATATGCAGGTTTCATTTGGCGGTGGTGCCGGTTTTTCCCTGTGGATTTATAATGAGACTCCCTTAAAAGGTGAGAAACTGACCATCAGTGTTGCTGCAAATGGTCATCATAAGGCCGTTGATTTTGATCTCGGCTATGCTGGCTGGCGTGCGGCCACTATCCAGTTTGCCGAGATGCCTGATGGTGGTGATGCGCCGAATGGCAAGCTTCGGATTCAGGCTCCGAAAAGTTTACAAGAGGGGTGGTTTGTCCTTGACCGCATGGCTGTAGGACGTCTGACTCATCACACGATGGCCGACTACCAGCTGCCTTACTCCAAAAACTCTAATCACTGGGTTGCATCTTATCACTGGGAGCAGTTGCCAAAACAACCGGCAGCCCCGAACCCGGACCAGAAACTGTTTGACAGCCTCGCCACCATTGCTGACAACATCATCCTGAATAACGATGGTTGGAACCAGTTTTTTGATGCCCGGTTATCAAAAGAACATAGAGGGCTGCTGATTGATCGGATAACCACTCCTGAAGTAAAAGCCATTGCCGGGAAAAACCGGAGCTTGGTTGAAACGGAATTCAGAAATCTGAATCTGGACAGCAAACCGGTGAATCTGGCAACACCTTATGCCATGGCGAAAGTGACTTATGAAAATGAGGTAATCTGGCGCGACATTGAAGATAAACTGCTTCCCGCGATCACCCTGGACTATCTGTATTATCAGGACAATGAAGCAGAACAGCGTGTTATTGCGCTGCTGGACTGGATGCGTGACCAGGGCATGGTAGCCGGCCACAGTTTCGAGTCACTCTCCCATACCGGCTACCGCACCCGTAACCTGGCTATGTCCCTTCTTTATTTACGTGATTTACTGGCAAAAAATGATCGCCTGAATGACTGGACTGAAACCCTGAAATGGCTCACCGGTTTTGCCGAGGTTTACGAAAATAAAACCATTACCGGTGGTGTAGGAGATGATGGTACGAAAGTTGTATCCCGCCTGATCTGCGTGCTGCTCCAGGATAATACACCGGAGAAAGTTCGGGACGCAGAGCAATATGTGCAATGGCTGGATAATGTTCTGGCACCGAGCAATGGAACGACGGGTATTGTAAAACCGGATTACAGCTTTTATCACCACGCAATTACCCTGGGTGGTTACTGGCGAACCAATATGGTTCAGTTCATTCCGGTTCTGCAGGCACTGAAAGGTACCGAGTTCCACCAGGCCAGCACATGGGAAAACGTGCGCCAGAACTATATTGTTTACAACAGGATATTCCCCGGCGCGGCTGAACCTTTTCATTTCCGTGGTCGCTTCTTTGAGCATCAGAACGATTTCCGTATGCCGGATGCAACACGGATTATGGCCCTGAGCGGTAACCCGGCTACCGGTGAGGCGGTAGATAAAGAACTGGCATCCCTGTGGCTGAAAAACCGCCGGGTTGATGATGTGATCCCTGAAGCGTTCAAGGGGATTGCTGTTGAAGACCGGTACCATCAGGTTTTGAACTGGGCAGGTATTTCTACCCACACCATCCCGGGTGCTTCCGCTACAGTCATGGGCATTAACAACAATCTGGTGAACTGGGATCCAGGCCTTGCGCGTAATTACGCTCGTTATAATCGTGCCGGCAGCCTTTATATTTATGGTGATGTAAAACCGGAAAAGCTCTCTACCGGAGATTATGGTTATCGTGAAGAAGGCTATGACTGGAGTCGTACGCCAGGGGTTACTGCCGTCTATCTGAACAATGATGAACTGAAAGAAGCGACTGTCGGAACCAACTCGTATGGCGATGAACGCAGTTTTGCCGGTGGAGCTACTTTGAACGATGATGGTGTCTATGGTTACCGCCTGAGTGAGACAAATGACAAAGAATGGAATGGCAATAAAAGCTGGTTCTTCTTCGGTGATCGTATTGTCGCACTGGGTTCCGGCTTAACGACGGCGGATGATCGTGGTGACTTAGAGACGACACTGTTCCAGACCGCTTTACTTAACGCACCAGAGACAGTGGTTGTTAATGAGCAGAAAGTGAAAGCCTTCCCTTACCGGAACAGTTTGTCAGGTAAGATGACCCTGCAGGATCCTCATGGGCATGGGTATTACATTCCAGCCAGTAATGATTCTGTTGAAATTCGCAAGCACTCCCAGCGAAATGGCAACCAGATGGGTAAGACCCACAGTGGTGATTTCTCTGTAGCATGGATCAATCATGGTAAAACACCGGAAGACGCCCAATACGAATATATGATTCGTCTGAACGGCCCTGTTGAATCGCCGGATTACACCGTGTTGCAGAAGGATGAATATGCCCATGTGGTGCGGGATGACCGGACCGGTAAAGTGGGCTACGTAATCTTCAAAGCCACCGACAAGTTGGCAGGGCCTCTGGCATCCAGCTCCCGCCCGGGACTGGCCATGGTTGATGGCGATGAAGTCAGTTTCACCGATCCGGACCTAATGACCAACCCCGGCGGGATCATTACCCGTTATAACCTGGTTTTTGCGCCAGCCAGCCCTGAACGGGAGGTTGTACTTACCTTTGCAGATAATGGCCAGCGTCTGGTTTTTAAAACCTCAAATGCCCTCGTCGAGCACCTTGACCGCAAGACCAGATTGGCGTCAGGGTATTAATTGATATCGGACAAGGGTCTATCTCTTGGTCACACCTCCACACCTCCTGTAATCCGGTAGGTGTGGAGGCAATCCTGTAGCCCAGCCTTTCCATAACACCTGCCATCCCTGTAGGTTATCGCTCTACTGACAAGAAAAGCCGATCAAAACTGTCAGCCACAGCTTCTGATTAATCATCATTTAGAGCACCAACTATGTTCCAGCCGCAAGTGCTTCGATAACTGCGCTTTGTTATAGTCCCTGGCTTTTTGTCTAAAATCTGACTAGAATCAAATTGACACCCGACACGTTACAGGTTGCAAACAACCTCCGTTAACAGGCCCAGGAGGTGAATTTGATCAAAACCTTTAAACACAAGGGACTGAAACAGTTCTTTGAATCCGGTACAACACGGGGAATTCAGGCAACTCACCAACGAAAACTGCAACTGATACTCACCACACTGGATGCTGCCAAGGAGGTTCAGGACATGAGCGCCCCTGCGCTCAAGCTCCATGAACTGAAAGGGGAAGAGCACGGCACCTGGTCGGTATGGGTGAACGGAAACTGGCGGGTCACTTTCCGTTTTGAAAACGGTGATGCCTATATCGTGGATTACCGGGATTACCATTAACCTGTGACGCCGCCGGATCATTCCGAGGCGTCTTTATCAAAGGTAAAGCACCATGTTTGATCCAATGCACCCTGGCGAAGTTCTGAAAGAGTCTTACCTGGAACCTCTGGAGCTGAGCGTTACCGAAGCCGCCGAGCGGCTGGGCGTGGCCAGGAAAACCCTGTCTGCCCTGGTTAACAAGAAATCATCGGTCAGTGTTGAGATGGCATTCCGGCTGGCCAAAGCCTGCAAGACCACGCCGGATTTATGGCTGAACATGCAGGTCAGTTACGATCTCTGGCAGAACCGGGACCAGGAAGTCGGGCAGGTGGTGGCATTTGCCTGAACCTGCCTGACACAACGATAAACCGACAGGAACGCTTACCAAACCCGTCGTAAAGCATCGCCCAATCGGGCGGTGATATAAGACAGGAGC
>NZ_JAHHPP010000361.1 GCF_024606265.1 Endozoicomonas sp. SESOKO1 | reverse complement strand
TTATAACAATCTTTATTTACGCAATTACAGTCGCCATTCAGCCAACTCTAAACACTGGATTTTTTTTAGGAAAATCCTTCTGCAACCCAAGACTGTTCCGCATACAGGAAAACCACATTTTCAGCTGAAGGCCATTTCACCGTATACTACTCAGTCACGAACGGCTGTCAGGACGACTATTAATGACAAGACAGTTAAAAAATATCACAACTTCAGCCGGTGGCTTTTGCCTTATCAGGATGCCCTAACAGCATGAAACGGTCGGTTAAACTTCTTAAATTCCTGTTCTGGTCACTATTAACAGTAGCCAGTGGTATTCTACTTGTCAGTGCCAGTGCCTATTTATACCTCAGCCCGTCACTGCCTTCCGTGGAATCGTTGCGTGACGCCAAATTACAGACACCTCTGCGAGTTTACTCTCAAGATAATCTGCTCATTGCCGAGTTCGGCGAAAAGCGTCGGTCCCCCATTCAGTTTGAAGACGCCCCCACACACCTGATCAAAGCCTTTATGGCTGCCGAAGATGACCGTTTTTATTACCACCCCGGCGTTGACATCATGGGCCTTATGAGGGCCGCTGTACAACTGGTCAGTTCAGGAAGCATTCAATCCGGCGGCAGTACCATAACAATGCAGGTGGCCAAGAACTTCTTCCTCAGCCATGAGCGGGTATTTTCACGAAAATTCAATGAAATCCTGCTCGCCTTGCAAATAGAACAGCAACTGTCCAAGGATGAAATTTTTGAACTCTATCTCAATAAAATTTATTTGGGCAATCGCGCCTATGGCGTCGATGCCGCCGCCCAGGTTTACTACGGCAAAGCCATTAATGAGTTGAACCTGGCGCAGATTGCCATGATTGCCGGTCTGCCAAAAGCTCCTTCCCGATATAACCCGATCAATGACCCCGAACGGGCCCTGATCCGGCGCGACTGGATCCTGGGAAGGATGAAAGATCTGGGCTACGTGACTTATGAAGAATATATCGACGCAATCAGCCAGCCGATCACTGCCCTTTATCACGGCGCAAAAATCGAACTTGAAGCGCCTTATATAGCCGAGATGGTTCGCCAGCAAATGGTTGAACAATTTGGTCCTGAAGCCTACACCGAAGGTTTTAAAGTCTTCACCACCGTCAACAGCGAACTCCAGAAGGCAGCAAACCTTTCGGTAGGCAATGGGTTAATGGCTTACAACGAACGCCATGGCTACCAGGGGCCGGTCACCAACCTATTTGATAATACTCCGGAAGAAGGCTGGCAAGAGCGAATCAACAAAACCCCGTCTACTGGCATTCTGTTACCCGCCATGGTCACCCGGGTCGGGGAAGAAGACGTTGAAATTGGCCTGAGAAACGGCAATGTCGGTAAAATCACCTGGGAAAACCTGAGCTGGGCAAAACCTTTTCTGACCGTAAACAGTTTTGGTCGTACGCCTGAAACACCATCAGATGTTCTGAAAACCGGAGACCTGATCTGGGTGAGGGTGACAGAAGACGGCAACTACCGTCTGGCCCAGCAACCACAGGCTCAGGCAGCCCTGGTGTCAATACAACCGGAAAATGGTGCAATTCTGGCTCTGGTGGGAGGCTACAACTTCTATGACAGCATGTATAACCGGGCCACTCAGGCCATTCGTCAGGCTGGCTCATCGTTCAAGCCCTTTGTTTATGCTGCGGCCATTGCCAACGGCATGACGGCGGCAACCATCATCAATGATGCACCGATTGTCTTTGATGATGCGAACCTCGAGGACAGCTGGCGCCCAAATAATGACAATATGAAGTTCAATGGCCCCATGCGTCTGCGTGAAGGTCTTTATCGCTCAAGAAACCTTGTCTCTATCCGTATTCTGCGTCAGGTGGGTATCAGCAAAACAGTGAACTATCTGAAACAGCTTGGCTTCAGGGAAGAATCTTTAAGCCGGGACCTGTCGCTCTCCCTGGGCAATGTATCCATGACACCGCTGGAACTGGCCTCTGGCTATGCAGTTCTGGCCAATGGCGGTTTCCGCATCGAGCCCTGGCTCATCCAGCGAATTGAAACCACCGATGAACTCATTTTTGAGGCCAGAGCAGCAATAGCCTGCAATGAAAGCTGTATTGCCAGCCTGAATCAAGACACCATGGAGATTGAAGGTGAAGAAGAAAGCCTCCTTTTCAGTAATCCAGTCAGTAATCCAGTCAGTAATCCGCCGCTTGATGAAATGCTGGTTCAGGAAAATGCTTCACTGACTGCCCCCAACGATCAGCCGGTAATTGCCAAATCCGTTATGTCACCCCAGGTTAACTACCTCATGAACGACATCCTGAATGATGTGGTCTGGAAAGGCACAGCAAAACGGGCACAGGCACTGAAACGACACGATATCGGCGGCAAGACCGGCACCACCAATGACAGCAAAGATGCATGGTTTGTTGGATTTAACCCGGATGTCCTGACTGCCGTCTGGATGGGTATGGACGACTTTTCAACACTCGGGCGCTGGGAATACGGAGCCAATGCCGCGCTGCCAATCTGGGTTGACTATATGCATACAGCGCTGGATGGCAAACCGGAACATAAGCCGACACAACCGGAGGGCATGATCACCCTGAAAATTTCACCAGAAACCGGAAAGCTTGCCCTGCCCGGAGACCCCAACGCTATTTTCGAGGTCTTCCGCCAGGAAAACGCCCCTCAGCAATACAGTGATGAAAGCCTGCCATCTCTTGGCGAGATGGACCAGGAGTTTTCACCGGAAGATCTTTTTTGATGTTGATCAAATATCCGAGACAGCGTTCAAAGGGTAATGGGCAGGATATTCTGCCCTGGCAACGCCAGAGCCAACGGCAGCCCGGGCCACAGCGGCAGAAACCTTACCAAGCAGCCGGGAATCCATAGGCTTTGGAATAATATAGTCCGGGCCAAAACTCAGCTTGACGTCACCGTACGCCTTCATAACCACTTCCGGGACCGGCTCTTTTGCCAGCTCCCGGATGGCATTAACCGCCGCAATTTTCATTGCTTCATTAATGCGTGAAGCGCGTACATCCAGCGCTCCCCGGAAGATAAACGGGAAACCCAGGACATTATTCACCTGGTTCGGATAATCTGAACGCCCGGTTGCCATAATGACATCAGGACGGACCTCCTTAGCCAACTCTGGACGAATCTCAGGATCCGGGTTGGCACAGGCAAAAACGATCGGGTTTGCAGCCATTTTTGCCAGCTGTTCCGGAGACAGCAGGTTAGCACCGGAAACACCAAGGAACGCATCCGCACCATCAATGGCGTCATCCAATGTGCGACAAGGCGTTTCAACAGCAAACGTTGCCTTGTACTGGTTCAGATCATTGCGCTCTGAATGGATGACCCCCTTGCTGTCCAGCATCAGCATATTTTCTGGCCTGAAGCCGCAGCTGATCAGCAGTTTCACACAGGCAATGGCAGCAGAACCGGCGCCCAGGCAGACCAGCTTTGCTTCTTCTATATTCTTTCCGGCGATCTCAAGAGCATTGAGCATGGCCGCTGCCGTCACTATTGCGGTGCCGTGCTGATCATCATGGAAAACCGGGATATCACAATCTTCAATCAGGCGACGTTCAATTTCAAAGCACTCAGGTGCTTTTATATCTTCCAGATTAATACCGCCAAAGGTACAGGCGATTCGCTTCACAGTATCAATGAACGCCTGGGGGCTCTCGGATTCCACTTCAATATCGATAGCATCAACACCGGCAAAACGCTTGAACAGCAGAGCCTTGCCTTCCATCACCGGCTTACTGGCCAGTGCGCCCAGGTTGCCCAGACCGAGAATCGCTGAACCATTACTGATTACGGCCACCAGGTTACCTTTGCCGGTATATCGATAGGCATCCTCCGGATTTTCGGCAATCGCCCGCACCGGCTCCGCGACACCCGGGCTATAAGCCAGTGAAAGATCCAGCGCGGTCTCTGCCGGCTTGGTAATTTCAATCGAAATCTTTCCAGGTTTTGGAAGAGCGTGATAATCAAGTGCAGCTTGCTTCATTTCCATGAGTTTTTACTGATATGGGGAGGAGGTTATATGAAAGTCCAGAATATATGATGGAAATAGGGGGAACAAGGACAATTCGAAAAATAACAGGCCATAAAAAAGGCGACTGAAAAACAGTCGCCTTTTACACCTTTCGGTCGGTAAGCTGCCAGCTCGATTACTTGCGAGCGCCCAGCTTGCCAAAACGCTTGTTGAAGCGTTCGATACGGCCGCCGGTATCCATCACCTTCTGAGTGCCGGTGTAGAATGGGTGGCACTTGGAGCAGACTTCGATGCTCAGAGGCTTGCACAGCGTAGAGCGAGTGTGGATTTTGTTACCGCAGCTGCAGGTAACTTCGATTTCTTCGTAGTTAGGATGGATATCCTGCTTCATTTGAGCTTCCTCGAACTGGTGTATGCCGCCACCTGAATCTCAATTGAGCCTCTTTAGTTATCAGGCTCCGGAGACAGGCACCGCACACGGTATCCACCTCAGCATAACTGGCTGAGAGGGTAAAGAGGCGTGGATATTACCAGAGATTATTGCCGAGGGAAACCGTCTTATGTTCGTCCAATATACGTAGTTTGGACCTTATTCTCAGGTCATGGGCAGAACTTGCAACGAGAAAAATACAGCCGGGCATCTCTGGCAAAGAGATCAAACCCCTGCCCGGTTTCTGTTCATGCCAGTGGTCAGTTCCTGTATCATATCCGCCATAGAAATACCACGATGGAACCTGAATGAGCAGCAAATCGACGGACAACGCAGAACATGATCAATCAACGACTGAACGGTCCGTCCCCGCCAGGCCCATTGAAGAAAAATATATCAGGGTCGCCATCCCTTCACCTCTGCGGCAATTGTTCGACTACTTACCACCAGAGACTTATCCTGGCACTACCATTCATCCCGGCAGCAGAGTTATCGTGCCTTTTGGCCCACGGCGGATGGTGGGTATTGTTCTCTCCATCGAATCCTGCACTGACATTCCCGTCAATAAACTGAAACATGTCATCGCTGTTCTGGATAAAGAGGCTCTTATACCAGGGGATATTATCCAGCTATGCCAGTGGGCAGCCCGTTATTACCATCACAGCGTAGGAGAAACACTGCACCAGGCTTTACCAAAAAACCTGCGCCTTGGAAAACCCGCATCCACAGGCAGCATTTCCTTCTGGTCCCCCCTGGTTGAACTGGGCAGTGAGTTACGGGACCAACTGAAACGATCAAAGAAACAGCTGGCCGCCCTGACACTGATTTCTGAAAACCCTGAAGGCATCAGCGCCACTGAGCTCCATGAATACGGTTTCAGCAAGAGCCTGTTAAAAGAGCTGGCCAAAAAAGGGTTAATTCATTCCCGGGATGTTGAGCCCTCTCCCCGCCTGTTTACGGAAACCACCAACCCACTGAAGTCTGCTCATCTGCAACTGAACGAAGAACAGGCGTTTGCCTGTGAAGCCATCACCGATAGCCTCGGATCCTACCGCACTTATCTTCTGGAAGGCGTCACCGGCAGCGGCAAAACGGAAGTGTATTTACAGGCTATTTCTGCAGCATTGGCCAACGGTAAGCAGACATTGGTATTGATTCCGGAAATCGGGCTCACACCCCAGACGGTCAGGCGCTTTCGTGACCGCTTCAATGTCCCGGTTGCCTGCCTGCATTCCGGACTCAGTGATGGTGAACGATTACAAGGCTGGCTCGAAGCCGCCAGAGGTACGGCCGGGATACTGATTTCCACCCGTTCAGGCATTTTCACCCCAATGCCACACCTTGGGCTCATTATTGTTGATGAAGAGCATGACGGCTCTTACAAGCAGCAGGAAAGCCTTCGATATAACGCCAGGGATCTTGCGATTTTCCGTGGCAGCCAATGCCACTGCCCGGTAGTCCTTGGATCGGCAACCCCCTCCCTGGAAACGCTGCACAATACGCACCAGGGAAAATACACTCAGCTTCATCTTAAGCAGAGAGCGGGAAATGCACGCCCTCCGGTCATGGAGTTGCTGGATATGCGACATCAGGTTCTGAAGGATGGCTTATCCACAGAACTGCTGCAAAGAATGGCTGTTCATCTTGGACGGGGCAACCAGGTAATGGTTTTCCTGAATCGTCGTGGTTATGCGCCATCCATGATCTGTCAGGACTGCGGCACCATTATCGACTGTCCGCATTGTGATGCGCACATGACCATTCACCGTTACCCGCCCCATATGCACTGCCACCATTGCGATCTGCAACAGGCCATCCCATGGCAGTGCCCGTCATGCCGGAGCCGAAAGCTTCAGCCTGTTGGCCAGGGCACGGAGCGGACAGAGCAGACACTCAACCAACACTTTTCCGGCTACCCTGTACTGAGAATCGACAGGGACACCACTCGAAGAAAACAGGCGCTGAGTGACATGCTGGAAGAAGTGCAATCCGGCAGACCCTGCATACTGCTGGGTACACAGATGCTGGCTAAGGGTCACCATTTCCCGAATGTCACCCTGGTGGCCATCATCAATGCCGATGCAGGGCTGTTCAGTTCTGACTTCAGAGGACCAGAAAGAACCGGTCAATTGATTATGCAGGTGGCGGGACGAGCGGGACGGGGAGATAAACCCGGACAGGTGATTATTCAAACCTATAATCCGACACACCCTGCGCTGCAGCTTCTGTCCATGAACGACTACAGTCGCTTTGCCAGCAGCCTGTTTATTGAAAGAAAAAACCTGAACCTGCCTCCAGAGGGATATTTAACCCTGATTCGATCAGAGTCGGTTAACCAGGGGGAAAGTGAGGCTCTGCTCTCAGCGTTGAGATGCCATGCTGAACAAGCTGGCCAGCAACAGACCAACAACAATGTTCGGTTACTTGGCCCGATTCCGGCACCCATGGAAAAGCGTCAGGGCCGCTACCGCTGGCACTTGCTTATCCATGGAAAAAGCAGAAATCATTTACACGCTGTCGTCAGTCACGTTGTCAGCTACCTGGAAAGCCATCGGCTTCCCAGGCAACTGAAGTGGACCGTGGATATTGATCCCCAGGAGATGAGCTGAAGCCTCCTAGAGCATCCGAGATATGGCCTGAACCTGTCCCCGCTGAAAGTTCTGCATGGCACTTTTCCGGGCAAAATCGAGATATCGCTGGATATCACTATCCGGCAGGGTTCTGTAGGTGTAGAGAAAGATATTCCGCATTCGGTCCGGCATATCCTTACGGATATGAGGCTTCTCCCTGGCTTTCAACACCTGGGCAGGCCTCATTGGTTGCTCAGCACCCGCTGGCATGACCTCCCGAAGCATTCTCTGGGCTCCCACTGAAGCACTGGCAGCCAGCTCGGTACTCATCTCAACAGCATCAAGCGCTTCCATCAACTCTTCTATTAAGATTATCCGGCTATTTCGAGGCAACCCCGCCGACAGTTTTTCCCGGATATAGGTCTCCATTTTTACCTGATTGGCAGGGTCACTGGCTTCAGCTTCCAGGCGAAGAATTTTCTTACCAAGGGGCGATCCGAACCAGTCAATCAATCGGTCCAATTCACCAACCGACAAGGCTTCATCCAGGGTCACTTTCATGGACGCCCGGAAAAATTCGGGGCTATAGCGTATTTTGACCACCTGATTGACCGTATTCACAACGGGCTCGGGAATCGGATATTTCTGTTGCTGAAGAGTCATACTGTCGTGTATCCAGTCAAGCTGACGTTCCAGCCCTGTCTGGTCATAAAGTTTATCCAACAGCTGATGCTTGGCAGGGGATGCCAGGGCACTGGCAATAAAAAGCAGGGGAGCGAACAAACCTACAACTACTAATCTCTTTCCGTCCATAGTCAGAGCCGTGTTGATACCGTTTATTGTGAAACAGTCAGTTAATAGATCTACCAACCCACTGTATGAAGTGAGCGACAGTGACTGAATTATCAGCGAAGCGCTCACTTTTACCATACTCTGTTGAGTATCAGTCGTAAAGTTTACTGACGATAGCCGTTACCGCCGTTTCGACCCGTAAAATACGTGGTCCAAGGTGAATCCTGTGGAACCCTGCCTGTTCCAGTTTATCCACTTCATAGTCAATAAAGCCCCCTTCCGGGCCAATAGCCAGCACCGCAGGCTTTGAAATCTGATGGGGGCAGCTCTCGCCCCCCATAGGATGCGCTACCAAACCCAGCTTCCCTGCCACCAGGTCAGGCAGACGATCTTCCACAAAAGGTTTGAAACGCTTCTCAAGAATCACTTCTGGCATGACCGTATCCCGGGCCTGTTCGAGACCCAGTATCAACTGCTCGCGTACTTTCTCAGGACTTAACCAGGGGGACTGCCAGAAACTTTTCTCAACCCGATAACTGTTCATCAGGATAATCTTTTTAACACCCAGAGCTGTCAGGTGCTGGAGCGAACGTTTGAGCATTTTGGGGCGGGGTAAAGCCAGCAGAACCGTCAGCGGCAGTGCCGGAGGGGGAAGCGAATCCAGCTCAACCTCCAGATGCATTTTTTCCGAAGACAAGTGAGTGATTTTCCCCTTCCCCACCTTGCCATTAACCAGGCCAACACGCAGTTCATCGCCTGCACTGGCCTGATGAACGTCCAGCACATGCCTTAACTGCCGCTGATCCAGCACTGCATGCCATTCATCAATAAAGTGTTGTTTCTCAAGGAGAAGAAGATTCATCTAGACAGCCACACGCTGATAAGCCAGTCATCAGCAAGATCTGAAACTGGCAAATTCATATAAAAACAGGGCATAAAGACAGCTTAAAAAGCGGCACCTTTGCGATAATCATCCACAAGCCGGTCAATCTCATCAAGTACCCGATCAATAGCTGCCGGAGACAGCTTGATATTACCAGATACCATCTCATCCCTTAACTCATCCACAGACGAAAAATCACCCGACAGCATCCCTTTAAGCGGGAAAAAAACAGGATCAGACAACAACCAGAGCAAACCGTTCTGAATCACCTCAATGGGAACGTCGAATGGTGAATGATGGTAGCAGTGACCAGAATTAAATCCTTCCTGACCATTCGATGAGTGGGGATATGGCATACTTCCTCCCTGAAACAACCGTATCACAAGTTAGAGTAGCACCGGTATGGTGGCCCCGTCTTCGCGCCTCCATCTTCACGGGAATATCCCGAACTGGTTATGTTGAATCAATATGTTGAAACAAAGAGCTGAAACAGAGGGTCTATTCCTCTGCCTCATCAGTTTTCCGACTCTTCACAAACCGGGCAAAGAGAATCCCGCACTCAAACAACAGCCACATTGGAATTGCCAGCAGAGACTGGGAAATGACGTCAGGAGGCGTCATGATCATACCGATTACAAAGCAGCCAACCACCACGTATGGGCGCTTTTCCTTAAGGCTTTCGACCGTAGTGACTCCCGACCACACCAGCAGAACCGTTGCCACTGGAATTTCAAAAGCGATACCAAAGGCAAAGAACAGTTTCAGGATAAAATCCAGATAACTGTTGATATCCGTCATCACAGTGACTGACTCAGGGCCAACCGTTGTGAAAAACGAGAAAATCAACGGAAAGACCACGTAGTAGGCAAAGGCGATGCCCAGGTAAAACAACAGGATACTGGCAATCAGCAGGGGAATTGCAATGACCTTCTCATGCCGATACAGGCCAGGAGCAATAAAGCCCCATGCCTGATGGAGAATAAATGGAATCGCCACAAACAGCGACAGCACAATGGTCAGCTTGAAGGGCGCCAGAAAGGGGGAAGCCACCTCGGTGGCAATCATGGTACTGCCCTCCGGCAGGCTGGCGCGAAGTGGCTCCGAGATATAAACGTAAATATCGTTGGAAAAGTAAAACAGCCCGGCAAAAACCACCAGAACAGCAATCAGACTTTTCAGGATACGTCCACGAAGCTCAAGTAGGTGCTGCACGAGCGGTTGCTCTTTATCCTGTTCTGCTCCTTCCGATGCCTGAGAATGATCCGTTTTTTTTTGTGATGTTTGTTGTGACATAGTCAGTTACTGCCTTTTTCCTGAGACAGATGAGTAGAGCTGTCATTCACTGCCTTCTTACTAGCACTATCGTCTCCGCTCACTGAGCCACTGTCACCCCTGGGTGGCGTATTTACACCGGAACAGGTTTGATCTTCGGCAGGATCAATGCTCACAGACCTTTTCAGATCATTGATCTGGCTCTGAAACTGTTCACGGGTTTTATTCAACTCTTTCATGACAGCTTCATTGTGCAATTGCTGCTTGATTCCGTCGGCATCAATCTCCCGCTCAAGCTCCTCTTTAACGGACTGAAAACTGCGACGAATTTTTCCCACCCAGTAGGCGGTGGTTCGAATGGCCTGCGGCAGACGCTCCGGCCCCAACACCACCAGGGCAATCACGGCAACCAATAATAACTCTGTAAAACCTATATCAAGCACAGCGAACTATCACACCTCTTGATGACAGCAACCTGTAACTACCGTTCGGAACAGTAGCAGCATTCGCCAGCGGCAGCTGTAACTTCCCCCTGCAAGAGGGGACAATCTGAATTTAAAAAAATACTTTCAGCCAGGTAACATGCCCCGAAAGCCTTTTCATACCATCAAGACTGCTTGTGCCTGGACTTTTCCAGATCAGACTCAAGGTTACGCTGCTCGGTTGAGTCAGCCTTCAGTTCAGCTTTTCCTGAGTCTTTTTCATCGTCCTTCTCATCATCCTTCTCATCATCAGAGCCCAGTGCTTTTTTGAAGCCTTTTACCGCCCCCCCCAGATCACTGCCCATACTACGCAGTTTTTTCGTACCAAAAAGCATAACCACGATCAACAGAATGATCAGCAACTGCCAGATACTGATGCCACCAAAACCCATTTTCTGCTCCTTCAGCTCACCACGGAGACTGATCAAATAATATACAAAGAGCGGACATCTTACCCCATTGTGCCGCTTGTGGCGCTGCCATTTTGCAATAGCGGTCAGAAAAACGGGGAATAGAGTTATCCACGGGATGCCTTCTCTTCTATACCGGAAAGCCCAAAACGACGATCCAGCTCATTCAGCACGTCAGCAGGCTCAAGGCCAAGATGAGACAGCATGACCATGGTATGGAACCAGAGATCAGCCGTTTCATAAATGACTGCCTCCCGATTATGGTCCTTATGTTCATATCCCAAAGCCTTGGCGGCAATCAGCACTTCTGCTGACTCTTCACCCACTTTTTTCAGAATATGATCCAGCCCCTTATTATGAAGCTGTGCAACGTAAGAGGAATCCGGATCAGCCTGCCTGCGACTGCTTAACACTTCAGTTAATCGCCCGATTATATCGTTCATCTTTTAACCCATAAGATGATTTACAGCAAAGAAAACCGTCTTTACTGATCTCCATAAATCGTTTCCGGAGCCTGCAACACCGGATCCTCGGTATGCCACGATGCTGTTCCAGCGTTATCCCTGAGGCGACGGTAGAAACAAGACTTTCGTCCTGTATGACAGGCAATGCCACCCATTTGTTCCACTTTGAGCAGGATCGCATCGCCATCACAGTCAAGACGACACTCTTCCAGCCGCTGCCTATGACCAGAGCTTTCACCCTTACGCCACAACCGGCCCCGTGAACGGGACCAGTAAATGGCGACCTTTTCTTTCAGGGTCAGCTCCAGTGACTCCCGGTTCATCCAGGCCAGCATCAATACCTCTCCGGTTTTATGATCCTGGGCAATGGCCGTTACCAGGCCATCGTCATTCCATCGAACCTCATCCAGCCAGTGGTTTGTTGTCATCACACCATCCATAAATTCTTCTTGTTGCTTCTTATCGAACCACCAGCCAACCGCCCAGTGCGACAGCCAGTAATCCAGGCATTGCCTGATCCAGCAGCTCTTTTTCCACAAAAAGAGAGCCTGAAGTAGCCACTGCCGTTGCTCCAGCCAGCAGTAGAAGAACACCAAAACGTCTCTGCTTTTGCCGACGCTTTTCCGCCCTCACCTGCTGATGATGAAACGCCTGTTGCTGATCAACCAGTGTCCGCACCGTTGACACCACTTTCTGGGCCATCACCGGTGTACTCAACAGCCAGTCAGCACTTTGCTCTTTAAGATGGCATAGAATACCGGTTGGACTTACCTGGTCTTTCATCCACTTTTCCAGATACGGCTGGGCAGTGGTCCAGAGATCGAGTTCCGGGTACAGCTGCCGCCCTAATCCTTCCACATTCAACAATGTCTTCTCCAGCAGCACCAGCTGTGGCTGAACCTGCATATTAAAGCGACGGGCCACTTGAAAGAGCCTGACCAGTAGCTGGCCGAACGAGATATCCTTGAGGGGCTTTTCAAAGATCGGTTCACAGACAGTACGAATCGCAGCCTCAAGCTCCCCTACCGGCGTTTCTCTGGGCACCCATCCGGAATCCACATGCAACTGGGCAACCTTGCGGTAGTCTCGCCGGAAAAAAGCCAGCAGGTTACTGGCCAGATAGTGCTGATCTTCCGGCTCAAGGGTACCGATAATGCCACAATCGATCCCGATGTACCTGGGCTCTGCCGGATTGCTGGTATCAATAAATATATTGCCCGGGTGCATATCGGCATGGAAAAAGCGGTCACGAAACACTTGAGTGAAGAATATTTCAACCCCACGTTCTGCCAGCTTTTTCATATCCACATGCCGGGCTTTCAGCGTGGCAATATCGGCAACAGGAACCCCGTAAATCCGCTCGACGACCATCACTTTTGTGCGGCAGTAATCCCAGTGAACCTGGGGCACATACAACAGGGGAGACGCCAGAAAGTTCCGCCGCAGCTGCGAACAGTTAGCCGCTTCCCGCAACAGGTCAAGCTCATCCAGGATTGTGCGTTCGTAGTCCGCCACCACTTCCACCGGCCGCAAACGACGAGCGTCTTTTGATAGCGCAATCAGCAAACGGGCAAACAGGTACATCAAGCCAATGTCCTTGCGAATCACCCGGTCGATACCCGGACGAATCACTTTGACCACCACCTCCTCCCCGGTATGAAGCTGAGCGGTATGGACCTGGGCAATAGAAGCAGACGCTAATGGCTCACGATCAAACCGGGCAAACAGGGTATCGACTCTCTTTTCCGAAGAGCCGCCAAGGCTGGACTCAATAATGCCAATCGCCTCTTCTGCCGGAAACGGCGGAACATCATCCTGAAGCCGGGACAACTCATCACTGATATCATCCGGCAACAGGTCCCGACGGGTTGAGAGAATTTGCCCAAACTTGATAAAGATCGGTCCGAGTGCCTCCAGGGAGAGGCGCACACGCTCACCACGGGGAGCATTGTTACGGATAAAGTAGCGCCAGGGCAGCAGAATCAGAAAGCAGCGCAGCCAGAACGGTGCGCGCTCCGGATCAATCAGGTTATCCAGCCGGTTACGGGCGACGGCTGCCACAATTTTCAGCAAACGGATCAACGTCAGACCCCCGACTTATGATTTGGCATCAGATATATCTTTTGCAGGTTGCATGGTTTGCCATTGCCCCTCCAGCCGTTCCATCGACTCAGCAAGAAGCTCCACTTCTGCAGCAAAGCCTTCCACTTCAACCCTTGACGGAATCAGGCGAAGCTCTTCCTGAAGGTATTCCCCAAGGTTGTCCATAACCAGCTGCTGCCCTCGCTGAACCTGGTCACCGACAAAGCGGAGTCCCCGGGCCATCATATGCCCGGCGATATCACCAAAGGTCTGGCAAAGGGGTCTCTCCCAATCGATCTCCATCTGCTGGTGAATCTGCTGCAAATCAGCAATCAGCGCCTCATCACCAGAAACCGTCAATCCGGGAACATCAGCAAACGGCAGATTTCTGCGTGTCGCCAGCGTAACAAATGCAACGCTGGAACCTGTAAAGGTTGCATCCACCTCACATTCGCTCTCTTCTCCAAGGGTACTGGCAAGACGAATACGGTCATGCTCAAAGTGGACATAACACAACCACTGTGGCGAAGTGCACTGAAAAGCCACCACCTTACCAAACCAGTGCGACAGTTTTTTCAGGGTTGCCGGATCCAGGGCCAGCAGCGTATTGACCTGACGTTCAAGGGCTGCCAGCAGACCCATTTTGATGACAATCTTTTTATAAGGGCTGTCATAAGAGCTGTCACTAGAGCCTGCCATCAGGGCTTAACTCCTTTATGCAGCGCCACAATACCCCCGGTCATATTGTGGTAGGCAGTGTTCACAAACCCGGCCGCTTTCATCATGCCTTCCAGCGCTTCCTGATCCGGATGCATACGAATACTTTCCGCAAGATACCGATAGCTTTCGGAGTCACCCGCCACCAGCTTGCCCATCATTGGCAGCAAACTGAACGAATAGGCATCATAAGCCCTGGTCAGCAGTGGATTATTGGTTTTGGAGAACTCAAGAACCAGCAACCTGCCACCCGGCTTTAACACCCTGCACATGGATCTCAGTGCCGCGTCCTTATCCGTCACATTGCGCAAACCAAAAGATATGGTAATGCAGTCAAAGGTGTTATCAGGAAAAGGCAGGCATTCCGCATTGGCCTGGACAAACGCCATATTGCCAACAATGCCCTGATCAGTCAGTCGATCCCGACCGACGCGCAACATGGACTCATTGATATCCGCCAGCACGACTCGCCCGCGTTCCCCGACAATACGGGAAAACTGCCTGGCCAGATCGCCCGTTCCCCCGGCAATATCCAGTACCACATGACCAGGCCTGGCGGCAGAAAGCTCAATGGTAAAACGCTTCCAGAGTCGGTGAATGCCCATGGACATCAGGTCATTCATCACATCATAGCTGCTGGCTACCGAGTGAAAGACACCCGCTACCAGCCCTGCTTTCTCACTCTCTGGCACATCACGATAACCAAAATGCGTCGTACCATCATGCTTTTGCTTGCCACTGTCTGTCATGACCCTTCCCGGCATACATTTGATCAATCTTATGGCGGGCTATTGTAAAGGCAAAAAGCGAATGGCGTAAGCATGGGCAGCCATTAACGGAAAAAACGGCCAATACGCTCTAATTTTTACAGACGCCACGCGTTTCCCGTTGCCCGTTTCC
>NZ_JAHHPP010000360.1 GCF_024606265.1 Endozoicomonas sp. SESOKO1 | reverse complement strand
CTTCTATATGGTGATCAGCCTGCTCCTGCGCAACGGCAGTGGCAATATTGAAGCAGAAGCCCTGGAGCATCAGAGCGGGGTGCTGGCACAGCGCCTGTCGATCATTCATGGTCTTAATGCGCCGGAGTTTTTTGATAAATCACTGTTCCGAGGCTTTATTGCCCAGATGCGCTATCACGGTGTATTGGAGATCACGCAAACCAATAAACTGGTGTTCGGCGATGATATTCAGAAAGTGGCTGATCAGGCGCACGCCTTGTTAACCACTGAAATACGACACAGTATTAACCAGACCAGTCGATACGGCGTCAGTAACGGCACGGGAGAAAAATCTACATTCTGAATAGCGGGTAGAGCTTACGATTGTCGTTAGGCGCTGTCATTTAATAACTTCGAAATTTCAATCAGCACTGCCCGTTGCCCGTTACCCGTTGCCCGCAAAAGCGGCATGTCTTTTTCGGGTGGCGGGCAACGGGCAGCGACCTTATTAACCCGAAAATGCTTTCAGGGCATAGATATCATAGCGGCAGGCTTTCCCTTCCAGTCGGTAAGTGGGAGCCTGGCCATTGAGGTCCGGTGCCAACCTTGGCCTTTTCACAACAACTCGATACCGGGCAAGATCAAGTGCGGGTTGCAGCAACTGATCCGCATCCGGGTCATCGCCCAGCAGATCCTGAAACAGTCTCATCTCTTTTTTGACCAATGCCGACTTTTCCCGGTGAGGAAACATCGGATCCAGATAAACGACATCGTATTTATGGTCCGATGCCTGCATCAGCTCAATGGCATTACCTTTCAAAAGGGACATCTGTTCTGCAATTTGAACGACGTCATTGCCGTCAAGATTGTCGTCAAGAGCCCGGCGCAGACCATCTTCCAGAAGAGCTGCAACCACAGGCGACCGTTCAATCATGGTGACATTGCACCCCAGGCTGGCCAGCACAAACGCATCCCGTCCCAGCCCACCGGTTGCATCGAGCACCGATGGTTTGACACCTTTATTCAAGCCCACGGCCCTGGCAATATCCTGCCCTTTACCACCACCAAACTTACGTCGATGCCCGGCCTTGCCACCGACAAAATCAACAATAATCGGCTTCTCCCTGGACCCTTTGCGCTGAACCGCCAGTGCTCCTGAGGTATCAAAAGCCACCAAAGCCCCTTCATCAACGTCTTGAATACTCTGACTAAACTCCGTATTCAGTTGTACAGCAAGGCTTTCAAGCAAAGCCTGAATGGCAGGGTGATCTGAAGCAAGAACAAATAGCTGGGTAGACATCAGTGCATAAGTAATGAGCCATGAGGGGGGCAGAATCTAACACCTCCAGAGCGGCCGTTGCAATGTATGCACGTCAACTATATCCTCGGAACCCGAGTTCGCTCAGCCATAGGTTTTTACCGCTACACCGTCAAGCAACAATGGATTTCGCGCAACCATGTTGCTATCTTTCGCCGCTTCATTTTCATCAACCTGATGACTGGGGGTGTAGCGACTCCGTTGAGTCACTACTGATTGTTTAAAATGCCATCGAAGAGCGCCTGACTCCAGATATGAGCATCAGGCTGCTCACCCATGGTTTGCTGTAAGGATTCACCATGATCAGACGTCTGGGGAAATCTGTTTCCACTCTTTTAATCACCTCTTCTCTCGCTGTAGCGCCTGCGTTTGCCACAACGGCCAATGAAGCGCAAAGAACACTCAATATCTACAACTGGTCGGACTACATCGCCGAAGACACCATTGCCAACTTTGAGAAAGAGACGGGCATCAAGGTTCACTACGATGTCTTTGACAGCAATGAAGTTCTGGAAGCCAAACTGCTTTCAGGAAAAACAGGTTACGACATTG
>NZ_JAHHPP010000359.1 GCF_024606265.1 Endozoicomonas sp. SESOKO1 | reverse complement strand
CCAGTCCGTCAGGGGGTCACCAAGATATGCCAGCACCATACTGACGACAAAAGGCGTCAGTACCGGCCCCAGAAAATGAACCACCAGAAACAGTGCCAGCGCAACAGCGGCAACCATATAACGCTGGTGAAGAGTAAGATTCATCGTAAAAATCCTTGTGTAAAAGCGCCGTGCTATTTTTACCGAAAGCTATACCGAAAAATCAGTAGTAACTTCAAGGTCGGCGGTTAACTACCTATATACGCCTACCCCCAGATTTCCTCATGAAACCTGTCGACCGAATCAATCGGAGACAGACTGTCCCATGTCAGGAACCAATCTTCACGACATTCAACTTCATATTCAGATGTGTAAAACGCCCAAAGCTCTTGCTCGTTGTCCACAAGTACGGGGAACTGAGCCTGGGCGCAATAGGTTCGCAACTGTTCAGGCAGGGGCAGCCGACCAAAATCATCACCCGACACCCGCTGTTGAATGACCCGGCGACACCAACTTTTCAGAGAAAAAAACGCATCAGGCAGTTCAGGGGATAAACCCTCCCCAAATCTGTCTTTTAATAATGTTAATGACGTCTTGTCGTAAGAAACAGGAACACCCCGTAAAGGATAATATTGATTGATATCCTTAAACGACAAATACCTCTTCGGCATTTTGTCGTACAAATATCTGAGTAAGGATTCATCCCCATGCACAGCTGCAAATAAAAAAACCAGCCCTTCTTTCTGACAGGTCGCTTTTTCCCAGCTTTCATTAAGCAATATTCGAATATACTGCAAATAACCATTCTTGATGGCTATTATCAGCGGAAACCAGGAATTCCTGTCACATTGATCAATAGGAGCCCCATGTTCAAGCAGTAACAGTAATAGATCAGGTCTCTCGGTATTCTCATCATTAACCAGTATATTGAGGGCAGATAAACCCAGCGAATTAATCAATTTCACATCGGCCTGATAACCAAGCAACAATCTGATAACCGCCTCATTCTTCGTCGCAACAGCCTTCATCAGGCTTGTCCAGCCATTCAAATCCGGGATATTAACATCTGCCCCTGAACGCAATAGCAGATCAACAGCATCAATCTGGCCATGTTGTGCAGCAATATGTAAAGCATTCAAACCAAGCACTTTATCAATCTCAACCATTTCAACATTGAGAATAATTCTGGCAACCTCCAGGAAATTCTTTTCAATGGCCAGCATTAAAGGAGTGCAACGATGCTTCGAACTTTTGCTGATCACCCCCCTGTTAAGATCCACAGAGGGATCCTTGACCAGGAATTGGACCGCTTCACAATCATTCCTCTCGATGGCTAAGAGTAAACATCCGGTAGCATTATCTGCATCACCGCTTGCCTCAGATTCCCGGTGCAGCGGTCCTGCCGCCCACTGCGGTTTTGTCATTATCAGTTTGCTACACCCTGAAGGTGCATTGGTTTCATAGCTGCAGGGTGTCAAATCGGGTAATGAAACCCATCGTCTGACAGGTTCACGATTCTCTGAAAAAGTATTGCTCAAGCCAGGACAGCCCGGGGTATTTTCCAGAGACAAAAGCGACCGGTTAAAACACGACAATGATTTGGTTCTTTTTCTTGCTCCGGGGGCGGTATCTGCATCCCGGGTATTGCCCTGTCGATACAAACAACCCCAGTCTGTTCTGCCAGAACTATCAGTACTAACACTACTATTCACATGGACCACCGATTAATGTATCGCTCACAAAGAATCAGACGAACAGGCCCATGGTAACAGCCTGTCAGCGGGACCAACTGTAGTGCATAGTAGCAGCAGAGCCAGGCTGCACAGCCGATGGAACCCGCCTGAGATTTCGCCCCAGGGCCAGGGCATCGGCTAACTGGCTTTCAGAACCATCGATAACCAGCTCCAACTCAACCGTTGAACCTGCCACTCGATAAACAGACACGTCACGAATAGCCGTGATTCTCTCAAGGTATCTATTCAGGGCAGCATAATCTTCCAGGCTGGCGATATTCCCTACCACCAGCAACGTCTTACTACTGGCATCAGAAGCATCGATGGCGTAATGCCGGGACAGTGTTGTACCCACCAGGTCAGCCGCCAGCTGCGTAACAGCAGCCGCATCAAGACCATTAACCGCCACAGACTGACTGGCTCCCCGGAAGACCAGGCTCAACCGACCATAAAAGCGTTCATCATTTTGTGATAAACGCCCCGTCAGAATCGATTCAGAGCCATAACGCCGGGACGCCTCCTGCAATTTGCCGGTAAAGCCGCCCCATACATCGACGGTTGAAACCGCCGCAGTATCTTCAAAGTCCATCAAAGGAAAGAGCAGAGGCAAGCCCCGCCCCTGAAAGGTCTCGGCAAACACCACTGGAAAGGCACCTGAGGCATTGACGATTGCGCGTTGCCCGCCATTTTCCAGCGCCAGCCATACCAGCGTGGACGGTCTGCTCGGTCCCCATATAGCCACACCGGCGCTGCGCAACAGCTGATTGATCGCCTGTTGATCAAAAACAGCCTGAAAATACTGCTGACGGTTGAGAGAGGGATCCTCACCGACTGAAGAGCTGCGAAAACCAAACTTACTGATGTAGGTTTCAGGCCTGGCCAGTGCACGCCTTACCACACTGTTGGACAGCACCTCCCGCTGTCCGGCCACTTTTACCAGCACATTTGCCAGAGCCTGACTCATGGCGTCAGCCCGCTCCTGGTAACCCTGCCCGGAAACAGGTACTTCCTGAGTGTATAGCCCTTTGACCGTGGCCGCACTGGTATATCCCGGCAATGTGGACAGAACGAGAAGGCCCAATAGCAGACACGCCATCTTACCGGCTGAGCGAACGTCAAGAGCAGGTAAAAAGGGAAGTGAACTAATCAGGTTTTGAAAAAAAGTTTTACATCGCATAGCCACAGGCATCAATAAAATCCTGTACGTAAAAATCAAATAAGTGCCATTTTGCCATAAGCGACAATTCGGTAACAGCATTGCGATAAATACCACAGCCTCCTAGAATAGCCGCCTTCATTCACCCAAATCGTTTTGGACTGAACACCGCCGTTGGCCAGTGTACAGTTCAGATTAAATCACTTCCGGCACTGCCGGAGGTAACAAGCTCTGGCAACAAGCGGATTCATATCAATGAACAAATCGGATTCCAGAACCTCCCTGAGTTACAAGGATGCAGGTGTCGATATTGACGCTGGAAACGCCCTGGTTGAACGTATTAAACAGGTGGCGAAGGCCACTTCCCGCCCTGAGGTAATGGGCGGCCTGGGCGGTTTTGGAGCGCTTTGCCAGCTGCCAGCCGGGTATAAAGAACCGGTGCTGGTTTCCGGTACCGATGGTGTTGGTACCAAACTGAAGCTGGCCATGGACCTGGGCATGCATGACCATATTGGCATTGACCTGGTGGCCATGTGCGTCAACGACCTGCTGGTTTGTGGCGCTGAGCCGCTGTTCTTTCTGGACTACTACGCCACTGGCAAACTGAATGTGGATGTGGCTGAACGGGTTGTGACCGGGATTGGCAAAGGCTGTGAACAGTCCGGCTGTGCCCTGATCGGCGGTGAGACGGCCGAAATGCCCGGTATGTACCAGGGTGACGATTACGACCTGGCGGGCTTCTGTGTCGGCATTGTTGAGAAGTCACAAATCATTGATGGCAGTAAAGTGTCCGCTGGTGACCTGTTAATCGGTTTGAAATCCAGCGGGCCGCACTCCAATGGTTACTCACTGATCCGCAAGGTTCTGGAAGTGGCCGGATCAGACCTCAATGCCACGCTGGAAGGCAAGTCACTGGCAGAGCATTTGATGGCGCCAACACGCATTTACGTCAAATCACTGCTGCAGCTGCAAAAGGAACTGCCAATCCATGCCATGGCCCACATTACCGGGGGCGGCCTGCCTGAGAATCTGCCAAGGGTGATTCCCCAGGGCTGTCGTGCGGTGATCAACACACAGAGCTGGGAAATCCCCGCCATCTTCCGTTTCCTGCAGGAAAAGGGCAACATTGAGTCCTTTGAACTGTACCGTACCTTCAACTGTGGTATTGGTATGGTGCTCTGTATCCCCGAGAGCCACCGGGAGCAGGCAATCAAGCGTCTGGAAGCGCTGGGAGAGGAAAGCGTCATTATCGGCCATATTGAATCCGCAGACAGCGATACCGATCCTGTCATTTTTCAATAACCGGAACTTTTAAGGCTCCTTTCTGACCAATAACAGGCTTGAGTGCTATTTCACCCAGGCCTGTCGAATTTCAATCACAACACCATTAAAAGCATTCAGGAAACAGCAGTGAGCGAGAAGCCAGCCGTGAGCCCAAAAAAGCGAGTTGTCGTTCTGCTATCAGGAAACGGCAGTAACCTTCAGGCACTTCTGGATCAGGAACATCACTACAGTTATCAGGTTGTCGGGGTCATCAGCAACGTACCAGAGGCTTACGGGCTGGAAAGGGCGAGACAGCACAAAGTTGCTGCCCTTGGTCTGGACTATAAGGTCTTTTCCTCCCGGGGAGCCTTTGACCAGCGCCTGGTTGAAGAGGTTAACCGCTTTGAGCCGGACCTTGTGGTACTGGCCGGTTATATGAAAATCCTCAGTCCCGAGTTTGTGGAAAAATTCGCGGGCAAGTTGATCAATATTCACCCATCCCTGCTGCCTGAATACAAAGGTCTTGGCACCTTTCGCCGGGTACTTGCTGATCAAAAGACGCGCCATGGCTGTACCGTTCACTACGTAACAACCGAACTGGACAGTGGTGCCCATATCATTCAGGCTTCACTGAGTGTCGAGCCCACCGACAATGAAGAGAGCCTGAAACAGCGTGTGCAGGCCATGGAGCACCAGATTTATCCCCTGGCCGTCCATCTGATCACCTCTGGCAGGTTTCAGCTGAACGGTGATAAAGCCATACTGGATGATCACCCCATTGACCCACTGGGCTACCAACTGCAGGAAAACGCCCTGGAACTGGCATGATTAATCTGGATCAACCACGCTTTTATTGCCACTGCTTTCAGGGCCACAGAGCGAAATCAATAACGACTCACTCCGGTCAATACAGAGCCCTCCTGTTCAGAGCAACGCTTGTCCTGACGCTATTGGCCGCAGGAAATACCGGTTTTGCAGCCGCCAGCCAGGCGCAAAACCCTGACAGCGTGAAAGCCCGGGCTTTCACGCTCAGGCCATATTCCGCCATCTATAAGGCTTCCATCAAAGGTATTCCCTTTGCCGGGTCTGGAGAAAGATCCCTGACCCAAAATGTGGACGGTACCTGGACGCTTGAGTTCAGCGCCGATGCCGCTTTCTTTGGCATGAAAGAGACCAGCCACTTTGCCCGCAAAGGTGCACAGCTGATCCCCAGTCAGTACCTTCAGGAAAGAACGGGGCTTGGCAAAAAACCGGCGGAACGTGCCACCTTTGACTGGTCCAGTAACAAGGTAAACTGGCAGCAGGGTGACCGGCAGTGGTCGATGGACCTGAAACCGGAAACGCTGGATAACCTGAGCTATCAGCTGAAACTGCGGATGGATCTGGCGGCAGCCCATGGCAAACCGCTGAGCTATGATGTTGCCGATGACGATGAAGTCTATCAGCGAAAGTTCATCATCGAAGGCGAAGAGACATTGACAACCGACCTTGGCAACCTGAAAACCGTCAGAGTCAAAATACACAGAACCAATGATGACCGGGCAACCTGGATCTGGTTTGCCAAAAATTATGACTATTTCCTGGTAAAGCTATTGCAGGAAGAAAAAGGCACGACCTATACCATCGAGATCAAAGAGGCTGCCATTGATGGCAAGCCACTGAAAAAGAGACAAGCCACAAAACTGTCTGAACGCCCCAGACATCTCTGATCAATATTTTTTCTGATACATACAACCAAAAGGAACCTGAAATGCGATTTCTCCACACCATGCTGCGTGTTGGCAACCTTGATCGATCAATCAAGTTTTATACTGAAATTCTCGGTATGAAGCTGTTGAGAAAACACGACAATGAAGAGTACCAATACACCCTCGCTTTTGTTGGCTATGCCGATGAATCCGAGCAGGCAGTGATTGAACTGACCTACAACTGGGGTACCGAACAGTACGACCTGGGCAATGCCTTTGGCCATGTAGCCCTGGGTGCAGATGATATTTATGCCACCTGTGATGCCATTCGTAAGGCCGGCGGAAAAATCACCCGGGAACCGGGTCCGGTATTGGGGGGCAGCACTGAAATTGCCTTTGTCGAAGACCCGGACGGTTACAAAATTGAACTGATTCAATCCAGGGCTGCTTCTGAAGGGCTTAACGGCTAATCCTGATTCTTCCTGATTAGGCACAGTGGTAAATTAGCCCGGATATTTCATAAACTGCCCCGAATCTCGCGCAGGACTTTGTCGCTCTAAGGGATTTTGTGAAGGAGCGCCGTACCGGGGAGTACGG
>NZ_JAHHPP010000358.1 GCF_024606265.1 Endozoicomonas sp. SESOKO1 | reverse complement strand
TGCCCGACGGTAGGTCTACAAAAGACCGAGTAAAAGTAGCAAGGAATGAACAAACTCTCAAGCGGAGCGCTCTACGCCTGCGCGGCCCGGCACTCCTGTCTTATATCACCGCCCGATTGGGCGATGCTTTACGACGGGTTTGGTAAAGACTATATGACTTGTCGGGATTCGGTTGAGATTTACGGTTGAGATTTACGGTTGAGATTTACTTTAGTGCAAAGCTGGGCTCATGACATAATGTCGGCTTGGGTAGAAACTTTCCAAGGGCGCTCCAGGGGACTTCTTCCGTTTTTTTCAAGAAACGTTTGTTCAGGAAACGTTGCTATTCAGAGAAGTGTTGTTAATTAATGAGCATGTTTACGTCAGGGTTTTTCAAAAACAAGCCGTATCGGTTAGGACTCACCCTGTCCGGAGGTGGGGCAAAATGCATGGCTCAGATCGGGTTGCTGCAGTACCTGAAAGAGCATGGTATAGAGCCGGATATTATTTCCGGTGCCAGCGGCGGGGCCGTGGTGGGTGCCCTGCACAGCGCTGGATATGCACCGGAAGAGATTCTGGACTTCTTTGTTTCGACCCGGATGTTCAGCTTTCGAAACTTGTCTTTTAATGCACTCGGATTGATTGACTCGGAGAAAATTGCGAAAAACTTTCAGCCATATTTTCCCGAGGACAGCTTTGAATCATTGAAAAAGCCGCTGTATGTTGTGGCGACCGATCTGAACAGGGCCCAACAGGTGGTATTTAACAGTGGTCCATTGATTAATGCATTGACGGCATCGTCCGCCTACCCGGCAATGTTCACACCGCTCAAATGGCAGGGAACAGTCTACGCGGATGGCGGGATTATCAATAACTATCCCTCAGACCTGATACATGACCAGTGTCGTCATCATATCGGGATGTACCTTGCCCCGATCATGTCCAGGCCCAGTGAACATTTCGCAAATACATTTGATGTGCTGGACAGAGTGTTCCAGATCTACAGCTCTGCCCGGCAATTTTCCAATATCAACCTGCCAGAAGTCTCCCTGGCACCGGAAGGTATCGAGGACTGCAGCGCTTTTATGGTGAAGCCGGACCAGTTAAGGTCTATTTATGACATGGGTTATAGTGCCAGCAGAAAATACTTTGAGAGCGAAGGTGCGCAATGGCTGAAAACCATGAAAGATGGAGGTCACAAACGTCCATCCTGGTTTAAATTGCCGATAGGCTTTGATACTCAGTAAGTACGAAGTGATCCGTCATGCCGCTCATATAGTCCAGAATCAGTCTTGTCCGGAAATACCATTCAAGATCATTCTCTTCAGCGGGAGAATGCTTTTCCTGACGCATTTGATGCACAGCCCGCAAATAGGCTGCTTTATACTTACGGGACAAACGATGATTCAGTCGATGCTCGATAAAGTGTTCGCCATCGTCCAGATTCTCGAGATTTGAGAATGCAGTTCCGGGAAGTTCCAGAATTGGGCGATAAATGTCCAGTAATCCCATCAGCGCCGCATATCCGCGAAGTTCCGGCGTTTCTTTCTCCTGACTGCTGAACACATGGCGTATGGCGACCGTTTTCAGCGTTTTCAGCGCCAGATGCTGGTCTGAGCCGCCATCAATTAATGGCTCATCCAACGTACCATGGAAAACTTCAGCATGCTTTTGCAGGTATCGGTTAGCGGCATAGTTGACCAGGTCACGGACCAGTTGTGAGCGCAAATGACGGATAAAGTTCTGCGGGTTATCTTTGGCAACGTTTTCTGCGGTTTTAATGATATCCGGCAGGTACCGGCTCTTTTCGCCAGTGAACTCCTGCCACACCTCTTTCAGCCAGAAGCTCAGGCCCCTGAATGACAGAATGCCCTTATCGATAGCATCTTCCAGATCGGCAATGCAATAAGAAATATCGTCCGCTGCCTCCATGATGTAGACCAGTGGAAAGCGACAGTTTTCTTGTATCTCAAGGTGTTTCCAGATGTCCCGGATCAGGCGGTGTTCTGAGTAATAGAAGCCGGGCTTTTTCTGACGGTAGGCAAACCCGGATTTCCTGTTCTGATCAGGTGATCGGGTGTATTTGATGGTGGCAGCCAGCTGAGACCAGGTCAGGTTGAGTGCCTGCAGGCTATGAATAATGCGCAGCCCCTGGGCGTTGCCTTCAAATACCGACAAGTCCGGTAACAATACCTGGTAAAAAAGTTCTGAATGACCGGTTTGGCCATTGACGGCCGATTGTCTTGCCATGGCCTTGTGATGGCAGGCTTCGCCATGGTTCTGAACCCATCGGCTGAACGCCGCTTCACCAAAATGGCCAAAAGGCGGGTTACCCACGTCGTGCAGCAGACAGGACATTTCTACCAGATTGGTAAAGGCTGTTTCGATGCCTTCCAGGCCGAGCTTTTCCAGTTCCCCATTCTGTTTTAACTGATCCAGAATGGTTTTCGCCAGGTAGCGGCCCGTTTGCTGAACTTCCAGTGAGTGGGTAAGGCGGCTGCGGACGGCTGCATTGGTTTCCAGTGGGTAGACCTGGGTTTTCTGCTGAAGTCGTCGCAGGGCTGCTGATTGAATAATGCGCCCCCGGTTACTCTCGGTCTCCGTAATCAGGTCCCTGGGCTGTGTCCAGGCTACCGGCTCAGGGCGGTCGCAGGTCAGTTTTTTGAGATAATCCAGAGGTGCCATAGGCTTGGTAACCGGGGGTTTTAATGTGTGTTCAGGTTACCATATCTTTCGGCTGATCGGAGAGTGGCATGATTTGCGGCGTTGATCATGAACCGTTACCGGGAACACCTGCTTTGGGGACGCAGGTGTTCTGGAGTGAATATCCGGGTTCGAGTTACTGAAAGACTACATGTGCTTTTTAAACTCAGATTTTACCTTATCCCAGAATGATTCCTGAAGATTTCGGTTGCAGAACTCAAGAAGTGTGGGTCGGATGGTTTCAATGCCCTCTACATCGAAAGCGGTATCTTCAGGCTTTCCGGCTTTACTGTAGGCTGTGGCCCAGCCAATGGCATAGGGTTGGTAGTTTTCCTGGAGTTCAAGGTAATCTGCACAGGTCCATTCCGTGATGGGTTTGGCAGGTTTAGTACTGTTGGTCGGGGTTTTACTCTGGTCAGAGCTTGCAGCAACGGCGGTCAGGGGTACAGCGGTCAGGGCCATGGCCAGACCGATAACTTTCATTTCCATCGTGATCACCCTTTAACGGTTGTAAGCTTGAAAATTCTAGTTCAAGGGGGGGGGGGCTGCCAGATAAAGGTGCTTTCCCCCCTGGTAGTTAAAAGACTACCGTGGAGCTGTCAAAGGGGAGTTAGAAAGTACATTTGGTATAACCTCAAGGCAACAATGGCGGTAATTGGGGTTTTCGATGCCTGAGCGGATTCTGGCTTTCCACAGGGTCAATCATTTCAGGTGATTTCAATCCACCACCGAGAAAGCTGCAGGCTTTTTCTCTTGCCTGTTCTATAAGTCGATTTTGCGTTTCCTTATCAAGTTGGTTAAATCCTGCCATTTCCTGTGATAGCACCAGAAACGTGATTTCCCTTGATGGTCTGACAAGTTCTTCTTCAACACATAATTCAATAAGTTCATCATTAACCGGTTGTTGTTGCCTGTGTTTCATTGCATAAGCCCATTTGGCCCCAGTATCATTCTGGATGGTTTCCTCAATTGAAGGAGAGGGGGTGTCCATCGTCCTGTCAGCAAGGGAGACTGCAGATGAGGAGTCCCCGGCAGCCAGATCTTGTGGTGAAGAAGAAATGGGTGTGTTTTTTGAAGTGTCTTTTACAATCCTGATGTTTTCCCTGGAATTAAATGATGCGTTGGTCTCATTGATTTTTCGGGCAGATGTGACAGTTTGCTGACCATTTTCTGAATCAACAAGGTTCATGTTTGGATATCTGATATTCCCATTAGGGTTAATGCTGGACATGAATAATTTTTCCTTGAAGTCTTCTGGGTTGGTCGATGATGGTTTGGTATTGAACATTTGGATCATTAATTAATTAACAAGTTCCTTTTTAATTTTCGTTTTCTGGCTAATTGCTTTGCTATAACTACTGCACCTGATAAGTCTTTATTTAAACCCGGAGTTAAATTGTGGAAAAGAAACAGATGATGTTATTTGGTTTTCTTCTTTTTTTACCCTTTCCGGGTGAAAAAGCGGAAGCCTATGATTTCTATTCTTATATTCCTTTTCTCTACAGAGTTCCGGAGGGAAGCGTGGGGGTATTCAGGAATAGAAACCAATTTTATGATGATGTCTATCCTGCTGGTGTTTACCCTGTCTGGCCTTCCGATGAAGGGTTTGTTGTCAGCATCATGCCTGAGAAGGTGGCAGTGCCTGATATTTCCTGTACTACTGCCGAGGGGGTAAAAATAACCTTTCCCCGAATCACCGTTCATTATCAGGTACATGAACAGGATGTACTGGCCCTGGTGAAAGGATATGGACTTGATTTTGTCAAACCCGTCATAAAAGATCCTGTGAAACAGGGGGTTGCTCATTTATGCGGAGCGATGGCCGCTGAAGCAGTTTACGGTGAGGAATTTGCCATGTTAAAGGAGTGTCTGGGTGATTATCTGGCAGGGGAGCAGAAGGATAAAAACTCAGGAATATCAATTTCTGATCTTGACATCGATTTTCCCCGGGTACCGAATGTCATTATTGAAAGTCATGCTGGCCATAATCCAGATCACCAGCCCCAACCCCCAACCACTTGCGAACAGCCGTATGAGATTTTCTACACCCTGGAAGATGAGCAAGAAGCTGCAAGTTGTCTCTGTGGCAGTGGTGATCAGCCTCATGAACCTTATCTGGAACCTGTTCCGGAAGGTGATGCACCGGAGTCCACCGGATCAGTTGCTGACAACGTGCTTACCAGTGAGCTCAGCTTCACAGAGGAAACAAACACCGGTGATAGCGGGCAGGCAGGTGATGAGGTACCTCAGAAAGAGCAGTCTGTTCAGTGGGCTGTGGATCCATTTATTGATCGCTCCGATGTTGATGTTGATATTGACGTTGAAGATACCGAGCCTTCAGAAAACTGTCGGGATTCCGGGTTAGAACCTGTGGAGGAGGTACACGTTAATGCCGTGCCGGTGAACAGTGCCGATGCTGAAACAGAGATCAACCGGAATATACCACCAGAATGGGGTGATGCGGTACCAGACCAGGAAAGGAGTAAGGAAATGCTTAATCAGCAGAGGCAAGATTTGCAAGGACTCTGGAAGAATAACAATAGCCGGTTGTACCTGGTCTGGTAAGAAAACAGATGAATGCTCGCCAAATGATGAAATATGCTGTATAAAAAAACAGTATTTCAGTCATTGTAAACCGGATTGTTTTTGAATGCGGTTATTTATCGCCGAAAAGCCCAGCCTGGGGCGAGCCATTGCGGATGTTTTGAAAAAGCCCCTGAAAAAACAGGAGGGCTATATTGAGTCCGCTTCAGGAGATGTGGTGACCTGGTGCATAGGTCATCTGCTGGAGCAGGAGGAGCCGGATGCCTACGACCCGGCCTACAAGACATGGAAGCTTGAACACCTGCCTATTGTTCCCATGCAATGGAAGCTGAGGCCCAGAAAGGGAGGACGTTCACAGTTATCCGTCATCAATAAGCTGCTCAAACGGGCGGATATTATTGTCAATGCCGGTGACCCTGACCGTGAAGGCCAGTTGCTGGTGGATGAAGTGCTGGACTATCTGAAGCTCTCTGCCCAGCGTAAAAAAGATGTTCGTCGTTTATTAATCAGTGACCTTAATCCTTCTGCCGTTTCCCAGGCGCTTGGGCGGATGCGATCCAACCAGGAGTTTGTTCCACTGGCCGTTTCAGCGCTGGCGCGTTCCCGGGCAGACTGGCTATACGGTATTAACCTGACCCGGGCCTGCACATTGCTTGGCCGGAAGGTCGGCTTTAATGGTCTGCTCTCCATCGGCCGGGTTCAGACGCCAATATTGGGCCTGGTCGCCAGGCGTGATACCGAAATTGAACATTTTCAGCCCAAGCCTTATTTTGAGGTTTTTGCCACACTACTAACGGCAAAAGACGAAACCTTCAAAGCCAAATGGATACCCAGCGAAGCCTGCCAGAACTGGATGGATGAAGAAGGGCGGGTGCTGGATCGGCGGCTGGCACAGAATGTGGTGGATCGGATCACCGGCAAGCAGGGTACGGTAAAACGTGTTGAAGACAAGCGTGGAAAAGAAACCCCTCCATTACCCTACTCGCTGTCGGCACTGCAGATAGATGCGGCCCGGCAGCTGCGTATGGATGCAAAGGCAGTGCTTGATGGCTGTCAGCGCCTTTATGAGCAGAAACTGATTACTTACCCCCGTTCAGATTGTCGTTATCTGCCCGAAGAGCACTTCTCTCAGGCACCAGAAGTGTTGGCAACGATCCGCCATAATGTGTTTTCACTGGGAAAGGCGGTAGACCAGGCATTGCCAGAACGGAAAACCAGTGCCTGGAATGATAAAAAAGTGGGGGCACACCACGCCATTATTCCCACGTCGCTGAGAACTGACATTGAACGATTGTCCGATTTGGATCGCAAGTTGTATGCATTAATTGCCAGACAATATGTGGTGCAGTTTTATCCTGATCATACGTTCAGAAAAAGAGTCGTTGATGTTGAAATAGAAAAAGGCCTTTTCCGAGCCGGGAGCCGCCAGACGGTAGAGGAAGGGTGGAAGGCTCTGATTAATACGGGAAAAAGCCATCAGCGTTCCTCTGATGACAAGAGCGATGAGGATAATGGAGAGAGCGCATTTTTACCCGAGCTGGCCAAAGGTGATGTTCTTGATTGTCCTGAAGCTGAGCTCAAGGAAAAAATGACACAGCCCCCGAAACCATTTAATGATGCAACACTCCTTTCGGCCATGACGGGCATCGCCCGATTTGTTCAGGATAAAGATATTCGAAAGATTCTCCGTGAAACCGATGGATTGGGAACCGAAGCAACCCGGGCCAGTATTATTGAGCTCTTGTTCAAGCGCCAGTTCCTGGAGCGCAAAGGACGGAGCATTCATGCATCGGCAACCGGCAGAGCCCTGGTCAATGCATTGCCAGAAAGAGTAACGACACCTGATATGACCGCACGATGGGAAGCCTCCCTGAACGATATTGTTGAGCGGAAAGGCAGTTATGGGGCGTTTATGGGGGGGCTTGATCAGGAGTTGAGAGCTTTATTGATGCAAACCATGAACGATGGTTTGCCTTCTGTTGCCGGATTGTCTGCCCCTTCCAATCAGCCGTTTAAACGAAAAGGCAGGGGGAAGAGTACCGGAAGCCGCCGGAAAAAGCGGAACCAAAGCTCCTAGTACAGCTAAGCGTTGAAACCCATACCGTTCGTGCTGAGCTTGTCGAAGTACGGTGGCACCATCCTTCGACAAGCTCAGGATGAACGGGGTGTAAGGGTATTAACACTTTTTTGCACTAGTGTTCATACATAGACAACGTTGCAAATGTAATACTCAAAAAAAGAGCTTCACAAAAAACTGGGTAGTGTATTGGTCAGAATTGCCACGATAGTTAAGGCCAAACCCCCAGGACTTATCGACTTGATATTCTGCTCCGGCAGTGAAAAAGCCGGTATTGGCCTCTTCATCCCGGTCATAAAATTGCTGTATATAGCCGGTATTCAGCCATAGGCCCCGTTCCAGATGATAACGGGCACTGACCGATGCTGTGTAGGCTGTGACTTCATCTTTTGTTTCATCAGTATCTACAGAGAGGCCATTTCTGAGTCGGCCACTGGTGACGGATGGAATGATATGGAATCTGTCTGTTGGCTTCAACAGCAGGCTGGCTCCAGCAAAGTATGAGCTGCCATCAATCTCGATATTACTGGCAACTTCATCTTTATCGATACGTCCATAGGCGTATCCCGCGTTCAGGATGACGGGTATCGATGGAATTTTATAGGCACCATTGACAAACCAGGTCGTTCCATCAGTATTCTGTGTGCCCTGGTTCTGATTATTGAAGCCAAAGCCGGTATTAATAAATGTGTAGTTATAGTCATTACCTGCGAAAGCGATGGCTGAAGTAGAAAGCAGCAAAGAAAGTAACAAAGCGTGAAGGTTCATGTGTTTAATCCTTTGTCTGTCGGGAAAGTCTGTAGTGAATAGGGGGGGATATGGTATGAAAAGTACCTGCCACTACAGCTTTACTTTAGTGATTGTTATTTTTTCAAAAAGTTCCAATGGAGAGATCTTTTTTGTGTGGCTTAATCAGTCACTTTCTGGTGGAATATATTTTAGTTGCAAATACTGGATTAACCAAAGTTCTGAGTTGGTTACCGGCAATCAGACGTTCATTAAGTTGAATTTGCCCACTCTTATCCTGCGTGCATCATCGCAAGCAGTCCTTTGATAAATTCCTGCCTCTTGATCAGGTAATCATTAACAGCCTGACTTGTCGCCAGCCTGTTGTTAACCCTGTGCTCAAAATCATTGCGGCAGGCATGGTTAGCCAACTTCGTTTGAAGATTCGCAGTCAGCGTATAAAGACGTTGTTGTTCTTCCTGAAGCTGGTCAGTCCGATAGTCAGGAGGTTGTTCAGAGTGCAGGGCGATAAATTGCCTGGCTTTGTTCAGGGTCAGCAGGGAGCGCATAAGCAAGCCAAAAATACACTCATCGGTGTTTTGTGGGAAATTAAAAAGAATGGTTCGTGGTATGTTGAGTACCTCCCCTTTTTGCAATCGATCGGTCAGCGGGTCAAGGTTATCAGCGAGGTATTCCAGCGTATCGTTCATTAACCTGGTTTCTTCAGCAAACGACAGGCACATGACCGGCCTCTCGACGCCAGGAACGTGAACAGCCAATCGCGCATCATGTCCAGTGGTTATTCTGGCGTCAACACTGACATTAAGCTCCATGACTTTCGTACCCAAATCACCGTCTTTCAGATCAATACTGTAGGCTTCAGGCAGTTTGATTGCCTGACATCCCAGGATTGGCCAGATAATGATGCTTTTGGGGATATCTGAATAATTGTCGGTGTTCAGTGCCTGCAGCTTGCCAAAGAGTGTCCTGGCAGACGCTTCTGTTGAGCAGATAATGTCAATATCATTAAATGATGTGCAGAGGCTCTGTAAAAAGCGCGAGTATGAACCGGTAACCAGAATGGGTGGATGGCTACAGGAACCATTGACTTCCTGAATAATCTCCAGTGCTTTCAGTGTTTGTACATTTACCTGCGGAACCTGATTGTCCGGGAATTCGGGTCTGCCTGTTGAGCATGTAGCTGACAATGGTTTCAGTGGGTGAACCGTCTTGTCGGTAATGGCCTGACTGGCCGACACATTTTCTTCTGCTTCATCCCGGTATTGACAGGGCAATGGTTTTTTCCTGCCGTTGGCAACGGACACCGCTACCCATTTTGCGTTGCGGCCGGGGCTGGAACTCTTTGTATCATTGCCCGGGGCAACGACGTGTTCCCCTCTAAACAGCATTTTATCCACTATATTGGCTTCAGAACTGCATTGCTCAAACCAGTGGCCTAAAGCATGACGCATTTTGCTTCTTTCAGGAAACCGTTGAAGGTATTCAAGGACCTGACTTTTACTGATTTCCCGTCCGCCAATAGACTGTCCCGTAATATGGCAATGTGCCAGGAAGAAGAAATGTATCCGTGAATTCTGAAATGAGCTCCTGAGTGCCCGGATTGATTGGAATACCTGTTCTGCTGATACTGCCTGATGGTCAATTGTCAATGCATTTTGCATGGCCATGAATTTCAATATGCATTGCAGCCGATGCTGCTCATCGTCTTTGATCGGTACGTTGTTCAGGATTTGCCAGGCACCTTGAAGTATATCCCGGGCTTCATCAGTTTCATCGTACTGCTGAGATTGTTTCAGGCTTTGAATCAGATAGTTGGTTTTCCTTGAAGAATGATCTCCGGATACTTTATTGAACGCTTCCAATACGTCCTGGTTAGCCAGATAGTTGCCATTCAATTTCCTTGCATTCAATGCCAGCTGAGAATAAAAAATAGCCCTTTCGAGCAACAAGCCACCGCGTTCATAATCCTCTACTACTGCTTCGGGTATGACCTGCTGGCCATTCAACGGCAAATATCTCAGGCAACAATCCGCCTTGAAGCGCGCTGTGCCCAGTTTCCCTTCCGGACTGTCCGGAAAAGCCCTAACCACTGCATCCGGTGTGACCAGATGGCCATTCAATGGCAGGTTTCTGAGGCAACATTCTGCTTTGAAACGCGCTATTTCCAATGTTGCCTTGAGTGCCTGATAATCGTTAAACACCGAATCCGGTGTGACCAGCAGGCCGCCCAACGGCAGGCCTTTCAGGCAACATTCCGCTCTGAAACGCGCCAGTTCCAGTGTTGCCTTGATGGACTGATAGTCCTTAACCACTGCATCCGTTGTTACCTGATGGCCATTCAACGGCAGGCCCTTCAGGCAACATTGATCCTTAAAGCGTGCCTGCTCCAGTGTTGCCCTGGCTGCCTGAAAACCCTTGACCACCGTATCCGGTGTGACCGGCATGCCATTCAACGGCAGTCCCCTCAGGCAACATTCCGCCCTGAAGCGCGCCAGCTCCAGTGTTGCTTTAGCTGCCTGACAATCTTTGGCCACCGCATCCGGTGTGACCGACTGCCCATGCAACAGCAGGCCGTTCAGGCAACATCGTTCCTTAAAGCGTACTATTCCCAGTTTACCTTCCGGATTATCCGGGAACGCCTTAACCACCGCATCCGGTATGACCTGCTGGCCATCCAATGGCAGGCGCTTCAGGCAACACTCTGCTTTGAAGCGCGCCAGTTCCAGCGTTGCCTCGGCTGCCTGATAATGGTCAACCACCATATTCGGTGTCACCAGCTGGCCATTCAGCGGCAGGTTCTTCAGGCAACATTCTGCCTTGAAGCGCGCTATCCCCAGTTTGCCTTCCGGACTGTCCGGGAACGCCTTAACCACATCATCCGCCGTGACCAGCTGGCCATTCAACGGCAGGCCCCTCAGGCAACATTGTTCCTTAAAGAGGGCCAGCTCCACCCTTGCCCTGATTGCCTGATAATCCTTGGCCACTGCATCCGTTGTTACCAGCTGGTCATTTAACGACAGGCCCTTCACACAGCAATCCGCCTTGAAGCGCGCTATCCCCAGTTTGCCTTCCGGACTATCCGGGAACGCCTTAACCACAGCATCCGCCGTGACCAGCTGGCCATTCAGTGACAGGCTCCTCATGCAACATTCTGCCTTGAAGCGTGCTATCCCCAGTTTGCCTTCCAGACTATTCGGGAAATCGTTAACTACCTCACCCGGTGTCACCGGTTGACCCTTCAACTGCAGACCCTTCAGGCAACATTCCGCTTTAAAGCGCGCCAGTTCCAATGTTGCTTTGGCTGCCTGATAATCCCTGACCACCATATCCGGCGTAACCAGCTGTCTATTCAACGACCAGCCCCTCAGACAACATTGCTCCTTGAAGCGCGCCAGTTCCAGCGTGGCACTGGCTAGCTGATAATCCTTAACCACGGCATCCGGTGTAATCCGCTGGCCACTGAACGACAGCCCCTTCAGGCAACAATCCGCTTTGAAGCGCGCTATCCCCA
>NZ_JAHHPP010000357.1 GCF_024606265.1 Endozoicomonas sp. SESOKO1 | reverse complement strand
TGGTTCAGGATAAGGCCGGCCCCATGTTTCCACCGGGAAGCAGTCAGCTGGTGCCATTTTATGAAGATTTTCTGATCGCCCTGGCACCGGTTCTGGCAAAACTGCCTTTCAAAATCATTATTACCGGGCACTCCGATGGCATGATTGGGTCTGACCTTAAAAATACGATAGAACCCGGCCGGATAAACTGGGAGCTTTCCGGACAGCGGGCTGAAACCGTCAGGGAAGTCATTGTTTTTACCGGGGTGCCTAAAGATCAAATAATGTTATTAGTCGCCATGGGCGCCAACCAGCCGATTCGGGGGCTGAAGCCGGGTTCAGGATTAAACCGCCGGGTCGACTTGATGATGGTTCCCCGACAAGATGCCAAGGCATTGATGCAGGAGTTCCAACATAAACGGCATAAAGGTAAATCGTCCTCACCAGTGCCGTCATCGGATATGGATAAAGCCATCCAAAAGGCCTGGGAAAACCGTTACACGGAACCTCCAGGATGATCAAACGCTTCATGCAAGATGGTCTGAGACAGTTCCCTGTCTGGACTCCCCCTTTAGCAGATACTCAGGCACAACCGGAGCTGGACTCACTCCCTCAGCGTTCTGGAGTACCCCATGATGAGTGACTGGATGTGGTTTGGCTCGCTTGCCTTTCCGCCGCTTTTCCGCACAGCCTTTTTCGGCATGATTCTCTGGCTGGTTCCAAGATACATCTATCGTCGTTTTTCCATTGATCGGTGGTTCTGGCATACCGGACTGGTTGAACTGTCTTTCCTGATCATCAGTTGTGCCATTACCAGCCGGATTCTGAGTATTTGACCATGACTGCCTTTTTGCAAACCTGGTTGCGCCCCGTCCTTTTGACCGTGGTAGTGGTCGCTATTGGCGCATACTGTTCCTATTATCTCTGGCAGACCTATCTGGTCGCTCCCTGGACCCGGGACGGACGGTTGCGGGCCCAGATCGCCGAAATCGCTCCACAGGTCTCCGGCAACATTGTCCACATTGCCGTACCTGACAATGGCTTTGTAAAAAAAAACGACATCATTCTGGAGATTGACCCCAGCAACTACCGCATTGCCCTGGCTCAGTGCGAAGCCGAGCTGGCCGGGGCAAAATTCCAGGAGGAACAACTGGCCAGCAACGCACGCCGCCTGGATGAGATGCCGCCACATCTGGTGAGTGCTGAGCAGGTCACCGATGCCAATCTGGCCTGGAAAGCCCAGCAGCAGGCGGTCAAGGCTGCTGAAGCGGCACTGAGTCAGGCACAGCTGAATCTGCAACGCACCCGGGTCAGGGCACCTTTTGACGGTTTCGTGGCCAATATGGATCTGCGCGTCGTCAGCTGGCTGAGTGCCGGGGAAGCGGTGCTGGCCTTTATCAACAGGCGTGACTTTTTTGTGGTCGGCTACTTTCAGGAGAACCGGCTTAAGGGCGTATGCCCCGGAGCACCGGCCAGCATCACTTTTCTCGGGGAGGATACGGTCTATCCGGGCAAGGTGACCAGTGTTGGCCGGGGCATTGCCGACAGCAACCAGAACACCAGCAGCCAGCTGCTGGCCAATGTTGACCAGACCTTTCCCTGGATTCGCCTGGCCCAGCGGATACCGGTCCGGGTGGCGTTTGACCAGCCCCTCCCTGAGCCTGCCCTGATTGCCGGACGTACCACCTCGGTGGTGGTTCAGGGTAACTGGCCTTGCCCATGAGCTTTCCGGTTCGCTATCTTCCCGATCTGGCGGTGGTTGCCCGGATGCTGCTGGCGACGCTGATTGTGCTCGCCGTCAGCCTGTATTATGACTTGCCTTACCCGAGCTGGGCATTGATGAGCATTGCCCTGCTCGGCTTCAAGGTGGAACTGGGCAATATTTATATCAAATCCCTTGCTCGCATTGTCAGTACGGCCGCTGGCGGTATTGTCGGTGCCCTGATCACCATCTGGTTTGGTCAATACCCGCTGGTGGTGGTTATCCTGCTCAGCCTGGTGGTATGGATGTGTGTATCCTTTACCAGCTGTTATAAGGCCATGGCTGGTTATACCAGTTTTCTGACCTGTATTACCTGCCTGGTGGTGGTGATGCTCAATCTGAATAACAATAGTCAGTCTTCTATTGGGTTCTATACCCTCAACCGGATTACCGAAATCAGCCTTGGGTCGCTGGCCATGCTGATCAGTGCCCTGGCCATCTGGCCAAACAGTGGTATTGATCGGTTGACCGATTCGGTTGCCGGTCTGCGCCATCAGGTTGCCCGACTTGAAGACATGGCCCGGCAGCCGGAGCAGTACCCATACCCGGCATTTGTCAGTCTGCATACTCAGTTGAGCCGGATGGTGATCGACTGTGACCAGCAACGCTACTACACACTGTTTCTGGATAACCGGATTGGCCATCTCTCCGGTTATCTGCAACGGGTTATCCTCTCTGTGCTGAACCTTATGGCCAGCCTCACCATGCTGCGTCGTCTTCTGCTTCGCCAGGAACCCAGCCCGCACCAACACCAGGCCATCAAGGACGCAGTTGATCACCGTCGTCAGGAACTGGACAACGAAATGGGGCACCTGATCCACCTGCTCAGCCACCCGGAAGAGATCCGCCAGCAGGAAGCAGAACCGGGCCAGAATTCACTGCTCAATCTTCAGAACTGGCGCTCTACCCTGTACGGCAGCTTAACCGCCGTGGCAGCCCTGGTACTGGGCTATTGGTTCTACGTCATAACCGGTACGCCAGAAGGAGGGCTTATGACTATAGGGGGTATCATTATCACTGGCGTCCGGGTGATGACCGGTGCCCCTCGGGTACCACTGTCCAAAGTATTGACCACCGTGCTGGTTTCAACGCTGATCGTCTTTTTTACCCAGTGCGTGCTGGTGGTCTACGCCAATAGTTTCTGGCCGTTGTTTCTGCTTACCGGTACGCCGCTGGCCGTGCTGTCCTGGACGCTCTTCCGGAAGTTGAGCATCGTCGGGCTGTTCAACGTTATTCTGGTCACGGTGCTGATACCGGTGACCAACGAGCAGTCGCTTCAGCCACTGAATCTCTTCAATAATGCCTTTGCATTGCTGCTCGGTTTCCTGATTGGTTATATCTGTATTGAAGTGATCGGCACCCCACCCCGGGACAAGCTGTGCAAGGATTATCTCAAAAGCCTTGCCACTGTGTTGCAACGCACCATAAACCAGGGTGCGGGAACGATGACGCCATCGCTGTTCCGTCGCAAGATACTGCCACTGGGTGCGGCCATGCAGGCACTGTTCCCGAAACAACAGACGATGATTCTGAACTGGATGGACACTTTGGCCTCAATGGGCAGCATGTGCCTGAAACTGCAGGGGCTGGACAGTAACCCGCAGGGCTGTGAGCGTGCCAGAGCGCTGTTTGCTGAGGCGCGCCAGCAGCTGGACAGCCAGCTCAGCCATTTGCATCTGCCAACCGCAGCCATGACCCCGGAGGATCGGCAGCGCCAGCAGCAGATGGACGACCTGTTTGACCGGGCCCTGACGCTTTATAATCAGGATCAGCAGCCAGACACGCTTAATCTGCTGGTTCTCTGTGGCTGCCTGCGCCAACACCACGAACTGTCCTTTAGCAATGGCCCGGTTTGATGGCTTCAGCCCGCTTTCCCATTGACCGTTTTGTTTGTCACCATAGATAGATTGGGTCGCCCGGATAATGAGGCCGTCGCGAAACCCGGAGAAAAAGCCTCTATGGTGATCAGTGCAAACAACACTTCTTGAATTTTTTGCCACTGCCACAGGGGCAGGGATCATTTCTGCCGACCCCGGCGGGTGATGAAGTAAACGACGCTGCTGGCTGAGATTGTTCACCCTGCTTCGGGGCCGTCTGGTTGATCACCATATTCTCCAGGTTGGTTAACAGCTCGTTACCCTCTCCGGAATAGCAGCTCAACGGCCTTAATGCCGCCACTGCATCATCCAGATAGCAGTAGAACTCACCCTCCTGCTTCATGACCGACCGATTAATTACGTCCGGAGCCACGCCACAGCGTAATTGAAGTTCGTCCAATGTGATGTAATAAGCATCCGCCCACTCTTTTTCGTAGAGGACCTTCAGTGCCGCCATAAAAGGCTCAGGCTGAGTGTTATAGCAGGCCTGGACCCAGGCATTCCACACCTGATTCTTTTCCTGCTCAAGACCGTACTCATAAAGCTGATGCAGATACCTCGTCAACACCGCAAGCGCAAGGTCACCCTGTTGATAACGGACAACCAGTGCTCCCAGCGCGGCATCCCGGACGTATTCATCAATGCTGCTGTTTTCAATAATAGACTGCAGTGGGCGAATATCGCCGGGACATAACGTGGCCAAAATCTGGCTCAGGCGATCACATACGACTTCGTCAAAGTCATCACCAATGGCGACATTCTGCTCAGAACTCATGGAGCTGAACAATTCGACGACAATGGGCCACGCCGCTGGTTCACGAAACTGCGTTAACAGATAAAGGGCATGAAGTGCCAGACGGCTTTTTGCCGATGAGCTGCTGCGCTCTCCCCGTATTTTCACTGCTTCCAGTGCCTGCAGGAGCATCGGGGTGACCGCCTGGCGATGTTCTGCGGCCTCCCTTAAAGCTTGAAAAGGCAACTCACTGGAAACCCGGGAGAGGCTTGTTTTCAGTCTGGAGAGATCCTCGGTAGAAAGGGGCATAACCAGTTAATCCAACCTATTAAAGACATTGGCCGCTAGGATAGACCTTAGTGACCTTAAGATACAGCCTGTGGATATCCCCAGATGACTTTACACGGCGTTATCCTGATAATCGCCCCATGAATGATACCTTTATTGTCCCCTTTTGCAGCGAGCCATTGCCGGAGCTTTACCGGGATGCCGCCATTGTTGTTGTGAATAAGCCGGCAGGCCTGCTCAGTGTTCCCGGAAAGCCACCTAATCATGAAGACAGCGCACTGTCACGGCTGCAAAAAATCAACCCACAGACTCGTGTCGTCCATCGGCTGGACATGTCTACTTCCGGCCTGATGGTCTTTGCACTGGATGCAGACAGTCATCGCGCATTAAGCCGTCAGTTTCAGGAGCGTTCGGTTGCCAAGGAATATATTGCCGACGTGTGGGGAAAACTGGCTGAACCGGAAGGAAAAGTAGAACTGCCTCTACGCTGTGACTGGCCCAACCGCCCAAGACAGATGGTTGACCATGAACTGGGCAGACCATCGCTGACGCTCTTTCACGTAATTGACAACCAGAGACCTGCATTTGACCGGGTACTGCTCAAACCCGTGACCGGTCGCTCCCATCAGTTAAGAGTTCACCTGGCTGAACTTGGCCACCCCATTCTGGGCTGTGAGTTTTATGCCCACCCGGCTGCCCGGCAGGCCAGTCAGCGCCTGAACCTGCATGCCACAAGGCTGGGCTTTACTCACCCGGTAACCGGGGAGCCAATGGCATTTGAGTCGGAAGCGCCGTTCTCGGGCTGAGCCAGTTGTTCACTCCATTGAGGGTTTTTCTTTACTCGCTGGCCCATGACGTATCGGCCATACGCGGGTCGTCGATCCGCTGGCCGAAGCAGTTGTAACGTTGTTCCTGTACCTGACGGAACATGAATGGCTCGAACAACATGCGGTATATTTTGCTGGCGGTGCCACCATTGATGGTTTTTCTCGGGCGACTTTCGATCAGTTTTTCCGCTTCCAGTTTTTTCAGGCCAAGATTGACTGTGGCAGGATTGATTCCCAATGTTTTAGCCAGCTTCAGTTGACTGGGCCAGCACTCCCCTTCACTGTTGGCGTAGCTGGCCAGCACGATCAATAAGAGTTTTTGTGTCGTGCTCAGATTTTCCATTCCGTTAAAATTCAGTTCCACCCTGATCAATTTTACTGCTCCAATTGTGTAGGCGAACGAAATCATTGCTATACTGCTCCCCGAGCATTCGCTCATTGTTTGGAATGAAACCCGGTTAGGAGAGCCACCTCCGTTTGAGCCGGGTTTTTTCTTGACTGAAAAACATAGTCGAGAGTTTTGGGATAGCAAGAAAAACAGGTATTTTTTTGAGCAACACCCTGTATTGTTTCAGCAGCTTTAGCCCTATTGTCTGAGCCAAGACAAACAAGATCAGTTAACAATATAAATAAACAAGTGTGTCATGCCGCGGAGCGGCCATCTGCTTGCAAGCGGTTTTTTTTAAACTATGCTGTGTGCCAGAATTGACGTCCCGGTGGCTTGTCATGTTGAACAAGAAACGCTACGAATTATTGGTGGATATCGGCACTGACATAGATCGCAGCAAGCACCCTTCGACTCCGCTCAGGGTGAGCGGAGAGTGCGTATCAAATGTCGGAATTATTTAATTACTCAATTCCCTGACTGCGCAGGTAATCATCATAAGTACCGTGGAAGTCGACAATGCCGGTATCCTTGATTTCGATAATCCGGGTGGCCAGCGATGAGACGAACTGACGGTCATGGGAGACAAAAATCAGGGTGCCTTTGTAGTTTTCCAGCGCCAGGTTCAGGGACTCAATGGATTCCATATCCATATGGTTGGTTGGCTCATCCATCAACAGAATATTAGGCCGTTGCTGGATCAGCTTACCAAACAGCATACGGCCCTGCTCACCACCGGAAATGACCCGTACGGATTTTTTCAGGTCGCCCTGGGAGAACAGCATCCGGCCCAGTACGCCACGAATCACCTGCTCATCGTCACCTTCATTCATCCACTGGCTCATCCAGTCGAACAGGTTCATATCCAGATCAAAATCAGCACTGTGATTCTGGGCGTAGTAACCAATATTGGCATTTTCTGACCACTGGATAGTCCCCGTACGCGCTGCCATCTTGCCTGCCAGGGTATGCAGCAGTGTGGTTTTACCGACACCGTTCTGGCCAATGATGGCAATACGCTCACCCACTTCCACCATCAGGTTGACTTTGCTGAACAGATCTTCTTCATAGCCCTGGCTGAGCTTTTCCACTACCAGCGCATTACGGAACAGTTTCTTTTCCTGCTCAAAGCGGATAAACGGATTCTGGCGGCTGGAAGGTTTGATTTCCGCCAGCTGAATCTTATCGATCTGTTTGGCTCTGGACGTCGCCTGTCGTGCCTTGGAAGCGTTGGCAGAGAAGCGGCTGACAAAAGATTGCAGCTCGGCAATCTGGGCTTTCTTGCGGGCATTATCGGCCTGCAGGCGCTCACGGGCCGCGGTGGCGGCGGTCATGTATTCATCGTAATTACCGGGCATCACCTGCAGCTTGCCGTAATCCAGGTCTGCCATATGGGTGCAGACGCTGTTCAGGAAGTGACGGTCGTGGGAGATGATGATCATGGTGCAGTCACGCTGCTTCAGAATTCCTTCCAGCCAGCGGATGGCATTGATATCCAGGTTGTTGGTGGGCTCGTCCAGCAGCATGATTTCCGGGTCGGCAAACAGTACCTGGGCCAGCAGTACTCGCAGCTTCCAGCCCGGAGCAACGGCACTCATCAGCCCGTAATGCTGTTCAATGGGAATATCCAGCCCCAGCAGCAGTTCACCCGCACGGGCTTCGGCAGAATAGCCATCCATCTCACCAAACTGGACTTCAAGGTCGGCAACCCGCATACCTTCTTCTTCGGTCATTTCAGCCTTGGCGTAAATAGCATCCCGTTCGGCTTTTACTTTCCAGAGCTCGGCATGCCCCATAATCACCGTATCGATCACCGTGTAGTGTTCATAGGCAAACTGATCCTGACTCAGTTTTGCCATACGTTCATGGGGGTCTTTGCTGACAGTGCCTGACGTTGGCTCCAGCTCTCCGCCCAGGATTTTCATGAACGTCGATTTACCACAACCGTTGGCACCAATGAGTCCGTAACGGTTACCTTCGCCAAACTTGACGGATATATCCTCAAAAAGGGGCTTGTCACCGAACTGCATGGTGATGTTGGCTGTAGAAATCAAATTTATTGTCCTGCCCTGTCTATTGATAAAAAGCTGAATGATAAAAAGTGTCGCAGACTACAGTGACTATTCCTTTGAGCCAATAGGTAGTTTACAAATTCTGCAGTTGTCATTTTCAGTAATACTCCGAGCGACAACCCCAACTTAATTCTAGGAGGCTGACCGAGAATAGACTGCCCTACTGCGGTGGCAGCAAATTGGTCTAAAAAGTCGGAAATTTTCTGCCATCCTCGCTACGGGCGCTATTCTCGGACAGGCTCCTAGGTTTGACTCAGTAATTTTGATGGCCCGATATCATGACCAATCACCCTTCTCCGTCCGGCGATATGCCTGTCACCGTATCTTTTGACGAACTGGCCAGCCTGCTGGCAGAGCAGAGCCACCCTTCAGAGATTCATGGCTATTTATGTGGCCTGTTCTCAGCTGGCGCCCATCCGGGCGTTCAGCAGTGGTTGGCGCAGCTTGCCGAGCAGATGGGGGATAAGTCGTTTGATGAACCTGCGAGGCAGTTATTAAGCCAATTGTTTCTCCATACTCAGAATGAGCTTAACTCTGGCAGCCTGTCGGCAACACTTTTACTCCCTGATGATGATGAAGCGCTTGGGCTGAGGACGCAGTCACTTGGCATATGGTGTCAGTCATTTATCTCCGGCTTTGGTCAGGGGCTGGATAGTCGGCAGGTCAGTGAGATGGTAGAGGAAGTGCTCAGGGACTTTGCCGAAATCAGCCTGATAGAAACCGCAGAAGAGAGCGAGGAGTCTGAAAAACTGTATGTTGAGGTGAGTGAATTTGTTCGTCTGGCCTGGCTTAATGTTTATGCAGAGGTTTGCGGTTTGCCAGAGCTTTCCGACAGTGATGGACGTTCTGGTCAGGGCGCATCCAGAACCCTGCACTGAGAGGCTGTCTGTGAATAGACTGCCCTGCAAGGCAACTGCTCCTGCATCCATGCAGTCTTGCGGTGGCAGCAAATTGAGAATAAAAACAGAGTTCCACAAGATCATGGTGGTGGCTGAGACGTGAATAATTCTGCAGACAAGATGGATTTCGATGTGTTGGTTATTGGTGCCGGGCTGGTTGGAGCCAGCCTGGTCTGTGCATTGGAAAAAGTGGTCCTGGAGCAGGGGTTGAGGCTGGCGATAGTGGAAACCCATGACCTGAGCCAGCCAAGGGATATTCCTCCGAGTTTTGATGCCCGTGCCTCGGCGCTGTCCTGGGGGACCTGTTGTATTTACCACCAGCTTGGGCTGTGGCCAGATCTTGTGGATCAGGCCCAGGCCATCACCGATGTGCATGTTTCTGATCAGGGCCGTTTTGGGGTTACCCGCTTGCACGCTTGCGATGAAGGTGTTCCGGCACTGGGGTATGTGGTCAAAAATCATGTGCTGGGCGATGTCCTTTTGCATCGGTTACGGGATTTTCAGAAGCAGGACAAGGTGACCATGTTCAGTCCGGATGTGGTGAAAAGCCTGACGCCTGTGCCCGGAGGTATGAGGGTTCAGCTAAGGCACTCAGCGGTTTTTGCCTCGCTGGTTGTTCTTGCCGATGGTGGCCGTTCAGGATTGATGGAGCAGCTGGGAATAGCTCTGGCACAGTGTGACTATCATCAGCACGGGATCATTGCCAATATTGCCCTTGACCGGCCCCATAACGGCATGGCCTGGGAGCGCTTTGCCGGTAAAGGTCCGATGGCGCTGCTGCCTTTAACCGGTGATCACCATTATGAGCACCGTGTGGGGCTGGTGTGGACAGTACCGGATGAGGAAGTCGATACGCTTTGTCATCTGGCAGACGGTGATTTTCTGGCGTTATTGCAACAGCGTTTTGGCTACCGGGCCGGGCGCTTTATTGCCGTGGGCAAGCGTGACAGATATCCACTCACCATGCGCATAGCCAAAGAGCAGGTAAGGCCCGGGCTGGTTGTTCTGGGTAATGCTGCCCATGCCATTCATCCGGTGGCAGGTCAGGGTTATAACCTTTCCATTCGTGATACGGTTGCCCTGGCAGGCAATATCTCGGACTCATTGGCAAGAAAAATACCCGCAGGTGATCTTGGCCGGTTACAGGAATACCGGCAACAACAGTTGAGAGACCAGAGTCTGACCAGCCGTTTTTGTGATGGCCTGGTCCACCTTTTTTCACGTACGGATACGGCATCGGTGCTGTCCCGGAACCTGGGGTTGGTGGCGCTGGATTATTGTCATCCGGTAAAGTCAACCTTTACCCGCAAGGCCATGGGGTTATAAAGCGCCGGGAGGCCCGGGCAGCCTTTTGGGGGATGACCGTTCTTGAATCTGGGAAAGTAGGGAGCAGAAATGCAGACGATTGACGTCATTATTGTCGGGGGCGGTATGGTGGGCACCTCTCTGGCCCTGGCGCTTGCCCGGTCTGGTATACAGACGGCACTGGTTGAGCAGCAGACATTGCAGCCCTGTTGGTTCTCGATAGATGATCCATGGCAGCCCAGGGTCAGCGCCTTGACGGAAGCATCGATAAAACTGCTTGACTATCTGGACGCCTGGGAAGGCATCGTTGCCCAGCGGGCCTGCCCATACACTCATATGACCGTCTGGGATGGTGAGGGCACCGGAGAAGTTGCGTTTGATGCCAACACCCTGCCACAAAAACGTCTTGGCTATATCGTCGAAAATGAGGTGATTCGAAACGCACTGTTGCAGCAGCTGGCCCGTTCAACCGTGCGATGTGTTGATCAACAGACAACCCTTGAATACAAGCTTTCCGGCCAGGGTGGTGAAGTCGTTCTGGATAATGGTGAAGTGCTTGCTGCACCTTTGCTGGTGGCGGCGGATGGAGCAGAGTCCCGTTTACGGCAATTGGCTGGCATTCCATCAAACCAGAAGGACTATCATCACCATGCGCTGGTCACCACCGTTGAGACAGCGCTTTTTCATCATCACTGTGCCAGACAGGTTTTCCTGGATTCTGGCCCGTTGGCATTTTTACCCCTGCAAAGCCGGGGGGAGCAGCATTATTGCTCAATTGTCTGGTCTCTGTTCCCGGCAGAGGCAGACCGGATAGAAGCCTTGGGTGACGACGCATTTTGCCATGAACTGCAGAGCGCTTTTGAGCATCGGGCGGGCAACATTCTGAACGTTGATGCACGGTTCCGCTACCCGCTGCGTCAATGCCATGCCCGGCAGTACCATCGACAAGGTGTGGTTCTGGTGGGCGATGCTGCTCATACCATTCATCCCCTGGCGGGTCAGGGGGTGAATCTGGGCTTTATGGATGTGGCCGTGCTGGCGGATGAGTTGATCAAAGCGGACGGTCGCGGCGATGACGGTTTTGCACCGCATGTTCTGGATCGATATCAGCGCCGTCGCATCGGGCACAACGCGTTGATGATGGCAACCATGACTGGCTTTCAACACCTGTTCGGGGCCAATGACCTCGGCATTCGCTGGTTAAGGAACACCGGGCTGCGTCTGACCAATCGATTACCTTTAATCAAGGACATGATTGTGGGTCAGGCGACGGGGTTATCAAACGACCTTCCCGAGTTTATCCACTAAATCTCAACCAGTCCCTCAATTTTTTTCTATCCTGTCTGCTGGATCTGATTATCAAGCAGGCAGGATATGAAACTTCAGGCGCTTCTTGTACACTGTCTAAAAAAAGTGATGGCGGTAGACATCGGCCATCAATCTCCCGGGCGGATTCGTGATCGAAAGGGTGCCTGCTTTCTGAATCGCCTGTCGTTATCTCATGTTAATCGATACCTGCTGCTGCAAACGGCATTGGTATTAACCATGTTTTGTTTGTTTACAGGTACTCCTGTTCTCGGGGTTGAAGTGGAAGCACCTGCTGACTATCTGATCAGCCTTGTCAGGCATGGTGATCGTTCTCCCAGAGACCTTGGGGGAATGGCAAAATACTGGCCAATGGGCCCCGGGCAGTTAACGGCTGCAGGCCTTGAGCAGGAGTACCTTTTGGGCAAGGAAATCCGGAGATACTATTTTTCTGAAACCATCCCTGACTTCTGGTCCCCCAAAATCAGTCAACATTTTGCCAAGGGACTGGATCGTACTATTCAGAGCGCCAGTGCCTTATTGCAGGGGTTTTATCCCGGGCAGGTTGGTAATACCGGGTTACCGGGAGGCATTCAGGTTCCTCCGGTTTATGCCTCACCTTTAGCCCATGATGATCTTTTCTCGGCGCAAAGATTATGCCCGGGGTATTTTCACAGGGTTCAGGCGCTTGAAAAGAGTGCGGACTGGTTAAGAAAAAAAGAACAGCACCGTGACCAGCTGGCTTTCTGGATTGAACTGGGCGAGAGTGAAGGTACTGGCGACCTTTATTCTTTTCTTCCCCTGATCGATCGAATTGCCATTCATAGAATTCACCATTTACCAATGCCTGAAGATATTTCAAGCCAGGAGGCTGTGGGACTGGAGGAATTATTACACTGGATCGTGAGCCGAATTGTTGCCAATTATGAAATTGCCCAGCTTATTGGCGCCCCCTTGGCAAAAGCGATGATCAAAGATTTCAGGCGTGTGCAGCAGTGTCTGGAAGAACAGGGCAGTTGCCACTCCTGCCAGCGATGGACGCTGTACTCCGCCAGCGACAGTAATTTATTGGCGATCATGACCATGCTGGGTGCACCCTCTGAGAAAATGGTTGATTATGCAACACATTTTGGCGTCCAGCTTAACTGGAATGGTGGTCGCCCGGAAGTTGCGTTGTCATTGAATCATAAACCTTTTTCTGTGCCCGGGTGCATTGGGCGTTGCTCACTTGACCAGTGGCTGTTTCTGCTTGAGCGATCATTGCCGGATGACTGGGATTATTTGTGTGCCAAAGAAAGCAGAGGAATGAACTTTACGCCTTATGTCCCCACGGGGAGTGTCGCCAGTCGCTGATAGCAGGCCATGAAATAGACCTCGAAAAAATAAAAGTTGTTATCAGGAAGCTAATAAAATCAAATACTTCCAGGGAAGCCTGAAAAAAAACTGAACTATATTTAATCAGTCTCGTCAAAACTGTATTGAATAACCAGTTCATCAGTTTCTAAAAAGGAGTAATTAAATGCGGAACTATTTTCTGGCGGCAGTATTGCCAGTAGTTGGAATCCTGATTGGGTTGCAGGGCTGTAATAAAGCCCAGGAGTGTCCAGAGGTCACGACGGTGGTTTATGAAGACATATCCAGTGTCGATCAGGGGGCTGAGTCCTATACCTGTAGTAATCCAGATAAAACCAGCCTGCTGGAACTGACCTGGTGTGAAGCAAAAGATCAGTTTGAACATCATGGTCAATCTGCCAGCTCTGATGATTTTCCCGCTTATCTCAAAGGATTTCGTGAAGGTTATGCATTGGCCAGCCAGGCAGCGGATAGTCGGTTGAGCCTCGCTGATGATAGCACTAGCCCTTCTGAACCTCCCTATGATATGGGTTATCGTGATGGGTTCCTTGCCGTTATGGAGGCAATGGGAATTATAGAGTTCAACTGTGCTTCAGCAGACTTGATGAGTGAGTATAAAGATCGCTGGTGCGAAGCTGCAGATGCTTATCGCAGTTCTGGTTCTGGCAGTGATAACAATCCTTTTGTCAGGGCGCGGTTTATTGATGGTTATATGACTGGAGGGCGCGTGGCCTTGACGGTTCCTACCTCGATGGAAGCCTTTTTTGGTGGTGAGAACCCTGAGGGGAAACAGCCGACGATTGTTCAGCCAACCGGTGATTTGAACAGTACAGAGTTGGCTTTTTACCGTGGCTTTGATGTCGGGTACAAAGCAATGATCGACAGTATTCGGGAATCCATCAACCAGGTCATGCAACAGATGCAATTACCAAACAATATGGATTTTCCTGAAGGTTTGATGCCTCCGCCTCCTGGGCAATAATGACCCTTTTTCAGTTGTCATGGACTCTGAAAAATGATCAATTTGTTGATTTCATTTATCCTTGTTCTTTAACCCTTGTGAGAGAAGGTTGCTAAACTAAGGGAACCTTCTTTCAACGGTTACTCTCAATAAGAAACACAAAGGTTAGAGCAATGCATAAGGCCGTGTTTTCCGTAAAACTCAATTCTGAGCAGGTTCTTCAGTACTATAAAGGGCAGAAGCAATCCATAAGGGTCCGCACTGAATCCGGTCAGAGTATGAGTATTCCCTATGACATCATGCTGAAATTTGTCACCAGAGAGGGAATTTATGGTCGTTTTGAAATCACCTACGGTGATGATGGGAGATTTCTGGATCTTGTCCGTCTAACTTGATTCTGATGGGTAAAGTCTGAAGCCGCAAACGTAACGAAACGTTTGCGGCGCACTTTCAGGCAGCCGTGATGATAAGATACTTTTCCATCAACTCATCCTGGGTTTCTTCGCAGTCCGGATTCTTCGGAATGCAGTCCACCGGGCAGACCTGCTGGCACTGAGGTTCATCATAATGGCCAACACACTCCGTGCACAGCAGAGGATCAATCTCGTAAATTTCTTCCCCGGGTGAGATAGCGCTATTCGGGCATTCCGGTTCGCAGACGTCGCAGTTTATGCAATCGTCAGTAATCATTAAAGCCATAGGTGACCTTTGGAATTCAGCTTCGCCTGACAGTAGCTAACAGAATCGCCAACTACTTTTCAGCCTGTAAATACAAATAGAGACGGACAGTGTCTCATTTTCCGTTGAACTTATCTGTCAGTGCTTTCTGAACACATGGCGATACAAACTTGGAAATATCCCCACCAAGGGAGGCAATTTCCCGAACCAGTGTAGAGGAAATATAGGAGTATTGCTCAGCGGGGGTAAGAAAAAGACTTTCCACTTTTGGCGCCAATACCCGGTTCATATTGGCCATCTGGAATTCATATTCAAAGTCAGAAACGGCTCTCAGCCCCCTGAGAATAACCTGGGCCTGCTGCTCTTCCACAAAGCTTGCCAGCAGAGAGCTGAAACCGGTTACCTGAACATTTGGCAAATGAGCGATTGATTCCCGGGCAAGGTTAACCCGGGCTTTCAGGTCGAATAGCGGCTTTTTCCTGGGGCTTTCAGCAACGGCAATTACAATGGTATCAAATAGCTTGGCCGCTCTTTCAACAAGATCCATATGGCCCTTGGTGATGGGGTCAAACGTACCAGGATAGATTACCTTGATCATTAAAAATGACTCTCCGGCCACAAATCCATCAACCGATCAGAGGTACAGGAAATACCAGGGTTCTGCTTTCACCAGAAAACTGTCTTGTAATTAGTGGACAGACTCCCGGTGAAGTATCCCTCTGACCTGTGAATATGGCGACCATTTTTTAGTAAAAGGGCATGTTAACGAATTAGTCAAATGGGTTCAAATGATCGGCGTTATACGGCGCTTGACGTAGAAGATGTGAGGACTTTCAGGAGTGCCTGCTGTAAGACGTTTTACGCCCGTCCAGTGAAGAGCCAGAAACCGGCAACAGTGCCGGTTCGTTAAACATAGTTTACAAGACCATGGGAGAGCGGTTCTGGTTAAATTGAAGATCGGCAACTACTCCTTCCAATCGTACCGAGCTACTTCTGACAGCCTATACCCATTGTTATCTGATTTTTCTAGTACCACTTTCCTGAATACTGCCTTATGAAGGTAGGGTTGGCATTGCGGCATGCTCATTTCACCTTCATTCCTCAAGAATTCTGCATAACATTCTTCTTCAGAATTATAAATCATTAAGTCAGTTGTAATATCAGCCCAAGGCTGCAGGTAACTGTAGGCAAGAACGCAAGCGTTCGTTGCCAGTGTAGCCACTGTTTTGGCGGATACGTTTCTGCCTTCCCGTAAGCATTGCACCAGACTTAGGCTGGTTCCTACGGTACCGGAAAGAGCCATGACGGCACGTGTTCGCCACTTGGTCAGACTGGACGAGTCAGCTCCGGCAGTGTTGAGACTGACGGCAGCTGTCAGACCAACCCCTGCCAAACCTGTTGCCATATTGCCAATATTCATGATGTCTCCAATTTTGGTTAATCAAACCTGATCGGACACTCAAGCATATTGAAAGTTCCTTAACCCAAATTTTTTATGCACTAAGGAACGCCAGCATTTTTTTCTGCAGCCAGCCGCCATAGGGTGGGTAGATCAATTTCGTGCTGTTCAGCTTGCCTTTGGTTAACACCGCCTTGGCTTTGGAGAACGTCAGGAAGCCCTCATAGCCATGGTAGTGCCCCATACCGGAGGGGCCAATGCCGCCAAAAGGCATATCTTCCACAGCCACATGCAATAAACATTCATTAATGCAGACACCGCCGGAGTGGGTCTGTTCCAGTACAGTTTCCTGATTTTTTGTATCAGAACCAAAGTAGTAGAGTGCCAGGGGCCTTGGTCGTTGCTGGACAAACTGAATGGCTTCATCAAGGTTTTCTATTCCGATGACCGGAAGCAGTGGGCCAAAAATTTCTTCCTGCATAACGCCCATACTGTCCGATGGGTCCTCAATTAAGTGGATGGGAATCCGACGGCTTCCGTCGTTGATTTCCTCATTACCCGGAGTGTGAATGATTGCACCCTGTGCTTTGGCATCCTCCAGTAATTTCAATAATCGCTGGTGGTGGCGGTCATTGATGATGGAGGTGTAATCATTATTGCCGTTTACCGATGAGTACATTTTTCGAAAGGCATTCAGGTAGTGCTCAATAAAGGCTGCCTTTTGGTTATTTTTTACCAGAATATAGTCCGGCGCTATGCAGGTTTGACCGGCGTTCAGGGCTTTTGCATAGCAGATTCTTTCCGCCGCTTCCTGTATTGGAAAGTCGTTATCCACAATAACGGGCGATTTACCCCCGAGCTCCAGGGTTACCGGGGTCAGGTTTTTTGCAGCGGCTCCCATAACGTGATGACCGACCGCTGTTGAACCGGTGAAAATAATGTGATCAAAGTGAAGGCTGGTAAACTCGGTTGCCACGTCAGCATCGCCACAAACGACGGTGATCAGGTCAGCGGGAAATGTCTGTTCAATCATTCGGGCAACCAGTTCAGACGTTTTTGGTGTGAATTCCGACATTTTGATCATGGCCCGGTTGCCGGCGGCAAGAATGGTCAGCAATGGGCCCAGTGACAGGAACAGTGGATAGTTAAAGGGCACTACAATACCGACCACGCCCAACGGTTGGTACACGACTTTTGCCGAGGCAGGTAATAGCTGAGGGCTCAGCTTTCGCTTGCTGGGCTTCATCCATTTTTTCAGTCGTTTGATGGTGTAGTGGATATTACCCAGGTTGGGCATGAATTCAGTCAGTAAAGACTCGCTTCTGGATCGACCACCGAAATCTTCATCCAAAGCGGCCAGTAATGGGTCTTTATTGGCCAGCAATGCTTTCTCAAGGGCCTTCAGGCGAGCAACCCGCTCCTCATGGCTGGGGTTAGGGTCTTTCAGAAAAGCTTGCTTCTGGGCAGCAAGCAGGTCTTCCAGAGGGGGAGTGATTTGCCCTGTCACTTTCCTGTGCTCTGACGTAATGGGATCGGCAGCGGTCATGGTTGTCTCCCTTTTGGGCACTGATGGTTTATTTTAATTGTTTTTTATTTTCAATTGGAAAAGAAGAAAGGCTCATCGCTGAGCCTTTTCTCTATTGTTTTATCAAGCTGTTGTATCAACGGGTCAGGCTGAAGGCTCAGCAGATACGGTCAGCCTTATAGTATGACTCGCCGGTATCGATGCCTGCATCAAACTCAGTCTGGCCGCTGCGGCTGGACGTCCTCAACGCTTGGCGGGAAGCAGCCGTTTCTTCAGGCAGCAGGTGATCTACAGCTGCCTTTTCTTCTAACAGCTCCTGTTCAGTTTTCTTCATCATTGACTGACCGTAGTCGTTAATATGAAGGTTCTGCACAATCTGGTAGCTACCGAATTCACAGACGACAGGGAAAGAGTAGTAGATGCCCTTGGCAACACCGTAGCTACCATCGGAAATAATACCCATGGACACGATGCGGCCATCACTGCCCAGGGCCCAGTCACGCATATGGTCAAGGGCGGCCTGTGCGGCGGATGCAGCACTGGAGAGACCACGCCACTCGATGATTTCAGCACCACGCTTCTGGATACGAGGGGTGTATTCTTCCTTGTACCATTGCTCATCGATCATATCGATGGCGGCTTCATCACCCAGTACCTGGGCGTGATGCAGATCAGGGTACATGGTTGGCGAGTGGTTGCCCCACACGCAGACGCCTTCGATATCGGCAGGGTTAACGCCCAGCTTGTTGCCCAGGATGCCCTGGGCACGGTTGTGGTCCAGTCGGGTCATGGCACAGAACTGGGATGCTGCCAGGTCTGGCGCATTGCGTGACAGAATAAGACAGTTGGTGTTTGCCGGGTTACCCACCACCAGGGCTTTAACATCCCGGTTAGCCACGTCGTTCAGAGCCTTGCCCTGTTCGGCAAAAATAACGGCGTTGGCTTCCAGCAGGTCTGCACGCTCCATGCCCTTGGAACGGGGACGGGCACCAACCAGCATGGCGTAATGAATGCCACGGAAACCATCAAACGGATTGTCGTGCAGGCTGATACCGTGAACCAGTGGGAAGGCGCAATCTTCCAGCTCCATGGCCACGCCACGAAGTTTGTCCATAGCCTGTGGGATCTCAACCAGTTGCAGAATCACAGGCTGATCAGGTCCCAGCATTTCACCGGCAGCGATTTTGAACAGCAGAGAGTAGCTGATGTTGCCAGCTGCACCTGTGACCGCAATTCGTACGGGTTGTTTCATGGGGAACTGCTCCTTAGAGTTTTCAGGTTGGTTCTTGGATTGGGAATACGTCCAAATCACCATGAGCCATTTTTAATGGAAGCATTTGTACTTTCTTGAAATGAAAAGTCGTAGAAAGAGGCCCATGGCATCCCAAATGGCAAGCTTGTGGATAATACAGCGTTCAGACGCACTGTTTATTTGATAAAGATCAGCCGTGCACAGATTACTGACATCGTTTCGGTAAGTCTATATGTGAGGCATTGATTATTATTGTTTTTTTATGCGAGACCAGAGGCTGAAGCTTACCTGTCCAGCAGCTTTGATTTTCTCCAGCTGCCAGTTCCCGGGAATTGGCAAAGGGACCAGCTCTTTCTCTACCTCAATGTAAATAAGGCTGTTCTCATTCAGGTAGCCATTGCTTTCAAGCAGCTGGCATGCAGGCGCCAGCAGATTCATCCGAAACGGCGGGTCCAGGAAAATCAGATCAAAACTGGTTTCTGCCGGTTGCTTTAACCAGGTAAGGCTATCGCTCTCGACCACCCTGGCACGCTCCGCTTTTAACAGTGCAAGGTTACTCTTCAGCATTCTTGCGGCAACCGGACTTTTTTCCAGCAACATTGCTGAGGATGCACCCCGGGAAAGGGCTTCCATTGACAGTGCGCCGGTACCGCTGAAAACATCGAGCACCCTGGCTCCCGGGGTAACCATGGTCAGCCAGTTAAATACTGTCTCCCTTACCCGGTCTGACGTTGGGCGCAAACCGGGTACATTGGCCACGGGTAACTTACGGCTGCGCCATTCACCCGCAATAATCCGCAGCTGGCCACCACCGGTATGGGGGGATGCTGAACGTGGGTGGAGTTTCGGGTGTCTGGCTTTGCCGGGCATCATAAGGCTCTGTTAGGGATGTGGAAATGTCGGCAAGCATACTGGCTATTGTCAGAAAATTCATGGAAAAATCCCTGGCTATTAAATCAGGTCACTAATAACCGTTGCCCGCAGGCCATACACGGGGCTTGCGTTTTTGTATTGCGGTCAAATCGGTTGAGGTGGTGAGATTACTTACTGTGAACCTTCGTACTTAAAAAACCAGGAATTGGAACTCTGGTATTTCTTTGTTGTCAAAACAGGACAAATTAATAAGTAATGACTAAAGGAATTTTCTATGGATGCTGTATGGCGCAACGTACCCAATCAACATTATGCCGATGCCCAAAGACCGGGGATTGCCCCAGTCGATAATGAAGCTGCAGCCGGTGCCCGGCAAAACAACGATACTGGCTGTGTTGAAGGCAGGGTAACCGAGGGATTAAAAAGCGCTGCTGTACAAGCGTTTCTGTCAGATCGTTATATACCGATGAAACTCAGGAGTATCGCTGGGTTACCAATGGACGATTTTAAAATGATGTCGGGCGAACTGAAAAAGGCAACCAGAAAATCCGACCAGAATGCAATGGCAAAGATTGCCAGGGATTACCTTGAGAAGGTATTTGCAAAAGTAGACAGTAAAGAGATGTTAACAAGAATTAAGGAAGCGACAGGTTTGCAAGACTTTGCGCCATTTGCGTCAACTGAAAGCCCTGTTGCAACAGATAGCGTAAATAAGGCGGAATCCAGAAAAAGGCCATTGGGCGACAACCCGGAGATTGATCCGAAAGAATGTGCAAAAACAGAGACATCCACTGTCAGTGAAACCGGAGACAGCCTGCAAGATGCAACGGGCCTGGATCAACCGGATGTCAGCGCTTCAGAAGAACCTTCCCTGAAAATTCCAAATGAAGATTACATCAAGAGTCTGGATGATACAGACTTAATGAAAATGCGTACCAACAACCTTGAGTATGATATGGACACTGGGCGTTATAGCTACGATGCCGCCATGACCTATAGGTACAACCGGCCATCGGATGAGGTGAATTTTGCCATGAGGCGGCATCCTGGCAGCCGTTCTGGGGGTCGTTATGGCATGGTGACTGGAATGTCAAGCTTTCACCCCAGTGACGTCCCGCAGATAGTGCGAACCGGATCTGAAAGGGGCTGTGCACCGTTTTGCAATGGGGATACGGTAGTGATACGGACTTTTCAGCAGTTAGATAAACACGCAGCCAACATGTCCTTCTTACTGAAAAGTCTGGAGCTGGCAATATGCAGTCATGGGTTGCCAAAAGGTCTGAAGGAGCTGGCCATCAAAGTCGCTGTGACCGATGGCTATCGCGTAAGTAATGTGCTTCGTGTGTTCAAGGTCAGGGATGGATTCGTCAGCAGTATGGAAAATGATCCCGATAACCTGGTGGCAGCGGATAATCTGTTAAGGATTACCTTCAACCGGAAAAGTGATATGGCCGAGTTGTTTGCTGTGGTTTCCTGGCGTGATTACAAAGCTACAGGCAAAACTCTGGGGGAGCTGGAACGTAATAATCAGGTCACGCTTACTATGGAGTCAACGTGCGACGAGACGATTCAAGGTGAAATAATGACCCAATGCCGAAGTCTGCCTGTTTTGTTGGATGCGCCGCTTAACAATGTCGCGCAGCAGGTCAGCGCGAAAACATATATCTTTGAGAATATGGCGTTTAGAGGGCCGTATGGGGGGCAGCAATGATACCGGGTGGGTAAGCTTGCCAGCAGTGGCAGCCTTTTCTTATCGATGGTTTCATTCGGGTCGTGAACGTTGCGTTTTTTCCCGGATAAAGTGCATTTCGTGACAGTGCGAATTGAGATAGGATAGGCCATTATTCATAGCCTGTATGATGGATTGTCATTGCTTTTCATTGGCTGCTACGGAAGCAGTTCCGGAAAAGCTCCTGTGATATGACAATCCTGATCGTCATCAGGCACCCCCCACCAAGGTTATTGAAGTAGTCTATGTTCGGTTCGCGCAAAGACGGTGAAAAAAAAGCCAAACGCAGTTTTTGGCCCTGGGGTCGACGTGCCCAGAGTGAAGTTTCTGAAGAACAGGCAGGGCCAAAGGCTGAGCCTGAAGCAGAAGACGTAGTATCCACTGCAGAAACTCCCGAGGTTACGACGCCAGAGTCGGCTTCTGAATCTTCCGCTGGTGTTGTTGATGTTGTGCCTGAAGCTACGTCTGAGGTCGTTCAGTGCCCTGAAGATAAGCCTGTACATCAAGAACCTCAGGACGAGCCAACTGATAAAGCACCTGAGGTTTCTGTACCTGAGGTTTCTGTAAAAGAAGTCCCGGTTGCTGCTGCCATTGAAACGCCCCGGGCTGCTGATTCAGAAATACCGTCAGAAAAAACACCAGTTGAGCCAGAGAGCAAGCCTGAAGCCAAAGGTGGCTTCTTTGCCCGGATGCGTCAGGGGCTGAGCAAAACCCGTAATGTTCTGGTCGAAGGCGTTGCAGAACTGTTCATCGGTAAGAAGGAGATTGATGATGAACTTCTGGATGAACTGGAAACCCAGCTGCTGGTGGCCGATGTGGGGGTTGAAGCTACCACCGAAATCATTGCAAGGCTGACCCGGAAAGTTAAGTACAAAGAGCTGGATGACGCGGATGCCCTGATGGCTGCGTTGCAGTCCGAGCTTGCTGATATTCTTGAGCCTGCCGACCAGCCACTGGTGATCCCGAAGCAGGACACACCTTTTGTTATCCTGGTGGTGGGCGTTAACGGCGTGGGTAAGACCACCACCATTGGCAAGTTGGCCCGCAAGCTCCAGTCTGAAGGCCGCAAGGTTATGCTCGCTGCTGGCGATACATTCCGTGCGGCCGCCGTTGAACAGTTGCAAGTGTGGGGTGAGCGGAATGAGATTCCGGTGGTTGCCCAGCATACGGGCGCTGACAGTGCTTCTGTTATTTTCGATGCCCTGGAGGCAGCAAGGGCCCGCAATATTGATGTCCTGATTGCCGATACCGCAGGCCGCCTCCACAACAAGGATCATTTGATGGAGGAACTGAAAAAAGTGAAGCGGGTTCTTGGGAAACTGGATCCTGATGCGCCCCACGAAGTCTTACTGGTGCTGGATGCGGGCACCGGACAGAATGCCCTGAGCCAGGCCCGCCTGTTCCATGAAACGGTGCAGCTCACCGGCATGGCCCTGACCAAGCTGGACGGAACGGCCAAGGGTGGAGTGATCTTCGCGCTGTCCAAACAGATGAAACTGCCTATTCGTTTTCTTGGTGTGGGTGAACAGATTGATGATCTGAGACCTTTCTCAGCCAAGGAATTTGTTAAAGCACTCTTTTCCCGGGAAGGTTGATACAGAGGCTAATGAACAGCAAATGTCCCTCATCAGGCCGTTAGGAGGCTGACCGAGAATAGCGCCCGTAGCGAGGATGGCAGAAAATTGAGGATA
>NZ_JAHHPP010000356.1 GCF_024606265.1 Endozoicomonas sp. SESOKO1 | reverse complement strand
CGAGCCAGCTCCAGCATTGCCCTGGCTGACCGAAAATCATTAACCACTGCATCCGGCGTGACCTTCCGACCATCCAATACCAGGTCCCTCAGGCAACATTCCTCTTTGAAGCGCGCTATTGCCAATTTGTACTTACCATGTCGATCTGGTGCCCGGTTGAACTCCTTTATGACCTGGTCCGGGGTTACTTTTCTATTAACATGGAGAACATTCTGTAAACAGAGCTTTTGCAGGAAGAAGCCGCTTCTGAGAGACGTTCCATCATTTCCATAGGCGTTGAGCACACCAGCCGAGGCGATTTGACGTCCTTGTACTGTTTTTTGTTGCCAAAAGGCATCCTCAATACCTTTGCCACCATTCAGGCTGTGGGCTTTACCTCTGCGATGCTGATGATTTGAGACTCTTTTACGACTAAATGCCATTCCGGCACAGTCAGGAATCCTGCTTGAACCGGCTTGTTGGCCAACCCAGCCAGCAGGCTCCCGGTGGGAATAGGTTGGTGCGGTTGCTTTCACAATAAATCCTGCTCACCCGGACTGTAAATTCCACCCTTTGACCGCAAAATGATGATCAGGTTCACTCCATTCAAGCGTGGTGATCAGCCGTCTTCCTGTAATACACGACGATAAGCTGTGAACTGATGGCCAAATGTGTCAATCCCCTCCTGGCGTAGTGCAGGAGCAAGGTTTAACAGGTAGTGATCCAGGGCACTCTGCCCGGACACTCGATAGCGAACGGAAAAACCGGTTGAATAAGGTCTTGCTGTCAGCCGGTCATCTTCCGTCAGCTTAAGCATTTCGGCACTGAGAAACCCTTCGGCCTTGAGCACTGCATCAACATGTGGCTTTAACCAGGCCCTGAACTCATCCACAATATCATTATCCACCAGACAATTGACTTCATAGATAATCATCAACGGCCCCTCTTAACTATTCATTTGCAAGTAATGGATAATAGTGAACAAATGGCAGAAGATCAGACTTTCCGTACAATATTTAAACCATGCCGGATGGGCAGCAGCACACTCTCAAGGTTCGGGTGCTGATAAATATAACGATTCAGGTCGGCAATCACCTGATCCCTCTCCTCCTGAGGGTCAAGCACCTTCCCTTTCCAGAGAGCATCATCAATAACCACAAGCCCATGAGGACTCATTATGGGCAGTACCATCTCCAGATAATCGCGGTACTTCTTCTTATCTGCGTCAATAAACACCAGATCCAGTTTTTCCGCAGTTAATTCCGGGATGGTATCCAGCGCCCTGCCGAAGAGCACTTTGATTTTATGGCCATGGGGAGAGCGGTCAAAAAACTCCTGCCCAATGGCAATGGACCGGGGGTTGGTCTCACAGGCATACACCACGCCATCATCGGGTAACCCCTCGGCCATGGATAGCGCTGCATAACCGGTAAACATACCAATTTCCAGAACGGTTTTACTGCGGCTGATCCTCACCAGCATTTTCAGGGTCTGCCCCACCAGCCGACCGGAGAGGTTAACCGGGTAACGGGTCCTGTCCACCGTCGCCTGAGCCAGCTCTGCCAGAATCGTAGACTCACCGGACGTCATCGTCTGGCAATAATTTTCAATTGCCGGATCAACCATCCAATCCATGCACTGCACCTGTTTGATAAAGAGTCTTGAAAAAAGAGCCTTGATAAAAAGGGCACTCTCCATGAAGATGACGCCACAACTTATAAAGCATTAAAAAATCAGCCGCGGATTCTAAGCGAGGAAGCCATGACAGAAAAGCCCGTTAACCGACAGAATGAAACGTGGCTTCCGGGGGATGTCCGGGAATAGGAGGCTGACCGAGAATAGCGCCCGTAGCGAGGATGGCAGAAAATTGAGGATA
>NZ_JAHHPP010000355.1 GCF_024606265.1 Endozoicomonas sp. SESOKO1 | reverse complement strand
TAGACCCGAAACCGGGCGATCTATCCATGGGCAGGTTGAAGGTTGAGTAACATCAACTGGAGGACCGAACCGACTATCGTTGAAAAGCTAGCGGATGACCTGTGGATAGGAGTGAAAGGCTAATCAAGCCCGGAGATAGCTGGTTCTCCTCGAAAGCTATTTAGGTAGTGCCTCGTGTCTCACCATCGGGGGTAGAGCACTGTTTGGGCTAGGGGGTCATCCCGACTTACCAACCCCATGCAAACTCCGAATACCGATGAGTGCAATCACGGGAGACACACGGCGGGTGCTAACGTCCGTCGTGGAAAGGGAAACAACCCAGACCGTCAGCTAAGGTCCCAAAGTAACAGTTAAGTGGGAAACGATGTGAGAAGGCCCAGACAGCCAGGAGGTTGGCTTAGAAGCAGCCACCCTTTAAAGAAAGCGTAATAGCTCACTGGTCGAGTCGGCTCGCGCGGAAGATTTAACGGGGCTCAAACTGTTCACCGAAGCTACGGATTCAGAGGACAGACTACAGAAGACTGAAGACAGATGAGAAAGCCAATACAGTGTGTTGAAGATCTTGAAGCGTTTCGTAAAGCCTATGATCTTTCATTAGAGTTACATGCAGAAAGCCTCAATTGGCCTCGGCATGAACAAATGAACGGTCTTGCGAATCAGGTACGAAGGGCAAGTAAAGGTATTTGTGCCAATCTGGCCGAAGGATTTGGAAAGCAAGCCTACTCAAAAGCTGAATTCAAACGCTATCTTGCAATGGCAATTGGATCATCAGATGAAATCAGAGTGTGGTTAAGCTACGCCAGAGACTTAGGCTATATGCCGCCAGAAAAAGCAAACCAATACCGGACAAGATACCAAACCATTGCCAAAATGCTCTCCGGTTTACACAAAAACTGGAGTTAAACTTTCTGACATCCGTCTTCTGTAGCCTGTCCTCTGGATGGTAGAGGAGCGTTCTGTAAGCCGTTGAAGGTGCATCGGGAGGTGTGCTGGAGGTATCAGAAGTGCGAATGCTGACATGAGTAACGACAAGGGGAGTGAGAAGCTCCCCCGCCGGAAGACCAAGGGTTCCTGCGCAACGCTAATCGGCGCAGGGTGAGTCGGCCCCTAAGGTGAGGTCGAAAGACGTAATCGATGGGAAACAGGTCAATATTCCTGTACCCCTTCTGACTGCGACGGAGTGACGGAGAAGGCTAGGTCAGCGCAGCGTTGGTTGTCTGCGTTTAAGAT
>NZ_JAHHPP010000354.1 GCF_024606265.1 Endozoicomonas sp. SESOKO1 | reverse complement strand
CTTCTGGCCAGAGTGCTGTTGGCCTGAATACGGTCCAGCATATCCGTGGCCAGAAAGGTAGCCTGTGATTGCACATAGGCTGACTGGTTATACTGCAGACTACTGCTATGCACCCCTGCCATACCAAGAATGCCAATGGTAATCACCAGTAGGCTGATCAATACTTCAATCAACCCTACGCCCCGGTTTTTTTTCTCAGGGCTTTTGTCACCACCATGAACATCCTTCAACTGCATGCACCCCGCTCCTCCGTCCGGAGACGTCCTGACATGCTGATGATAATCGCTTTGGCATCGCTGTTATTGTCCTGGTCACAAACCTGAAAAGTACCGGCTTGATTTGTCTGTCCACGGCTATTGAAGCGAAGGCTGTAACCACGATTCCACAGTATTGAGATAAGCTCTGACTGCCCTGTAACACGGCGAAGCAACTGGTCATTGTCGTTCAATAGGCCATCATTACGTTCATCCGTAAAAATGAGCCAGCCATGATGCCAGCCGAAGTTACTTTCATCACAGGTCAGGTCATCCAGGGTGCTGCACAATGAAACGGTCCGTTGTCGCTTGACAGCCTCAGACCTGGCCAGCATCAAACTGCCGTACAGTTCATCTGCCACATTTTCAATCCGGTTATTGACGATAAGGGTTTTCATGCCGGGGACAGACGCCGAGATCAAAATAGCCGCAACGGCCAGGGAAACCAGCAACTCAACCAGAGAAACACCCATGACGTTCGAAGGGCTAAACCTGCGATAGGTAGGTTGACCAGACCAAAAACAGTGTTTGCCCTCATAGGTTGTATGAGAGCCGGTAGTATGATGTGCTGAAAAACAGTGCCCAACCTTGTACTTCATTGCCGAATCCCTGGCACTCAGTCTTACCCAATGCTTTGCGGTACCCAATCACCAAAAGTTATCACTCACACTGGATCAGTGAGCAAGCTGTCAGGTGCTAAAAAGCCGTACCTGTCACTCAATTATTAAGCCTGCAGATGTAAAGTGGTTACGTTTATCCTATTAATGGCTTTTTCCTTTGACCAATGGTTAAAGGCCCCCCATAAAATAACAACGTGCCAAAAACAGGAGATCGCCTATTGATCAGTGCCATACAGCTCATCGCTGTTGTTTACCATTGGTCAATCTTTCCTCGTTCCCATGCTCTGCGTGGGAATGCCGATCGGAATTAGAAGACTGCTTTGGAAATAAAAGTGGATAAAGTGTATCCGGCATCTATTCTACTGGGCTAACTCTTTGTTTGTAGGTGTTAACTATGAGAATAACTGGAGACATCCTTACAAGGCTTACTTTTATTTTCCTGGTTTTATTGTCCATGTACCCTTATGCCCAAGCAGTCGATAAGCCGATGGTTCCGGAAGGGGAATACTCGCTTTCCAACAAGTGGGATATGGGTAGACAAAGACTGGAAGCCTTACAACAGATTCTTGATGCGCAGTCGCAGGCCAGTTTGAAACCTTATCTGAAGATGGGCGGCCATTTCCTGGAGATAGGCCCGGGTCTGGGGTCAATGACTCGATTCCTCGCTGAATATTCAGGAGAGAATGGAAAAGTCATTGCACTGGATATTGATGATCATTTTCTTGATGAAGTGGCAGCAATTGCCCCTCAGATTGAAGTTATTCATGACGATATCACCGGTTACGATCCCGGCGTCAGCCAGTTTGACCTGATTTTTATCCGGCTTGTGGTCATGCACCTGACTCATAATGACAATTATGCACTCATCGCCAAACTGGCCCGCTCATTGAAGCCCGGTGGTTATCTGGTCATCGAGGATTTTGTTGATGGTGAAAATGTAAACCGGTTCCGCCAGCTCGGCAAAATTGATACGAAGCTTCCCGGTTATGCGCTGGATGCCTATCACAGAATGTCAAAACATATTGATTTTGATCAGGGATATCAGCTGGCAGATATGATGACTGAGGCCGGTCTGATTAATGTAGATGCAAAGATATCGTATAAACGGGTTCAGGGTGGTGATAATCCTTACGGTCGTTTGATGTACCTCACTTCCAGCCAGGTCGAACCGTACTTAAAGGAAATACCGGAGCATGACACATTATTTCCTTTATTGCTGGCTGCATGGATGAACCCGGATATTCACTGGTATGACCATGCAAGAGTTATTTCCGTTGGTCAAAAAAGTCCCTAGCGAATCAAGAGGATAAAAACACCTGGTTATGAGCACGTGACTGACTCTCATCAAAAAGTGGGTTTTACCAGTGCAGTGCTGCTGATTATAGGTAATGTCATTGGGGCTGGTACGTTCACCATATCAGGTCTGATGTTAAGTCAGGTTGGTCACCCTGTTCTGGTATTGTTGATCTGGTTAATTGCCGGCCTGGTCATGCTTTGTGGTGCGGCCTGTTATGGAGCCCTGGCAAGGCAGATACCGGAATCCGGAGGTGAATACCTTTTCATCTCCAGAATGTTTCATCCTGTGCTGGGTTGCCTGGCAGGGTGGGTGTCGCTACTGGTGGGCTTCTCCGCTCCAATCGCCGTCTGTGCTTTTGCACTTGGTGAGTATACACGTCACTGGTCTATTTTTTCAGGGTTGGCTGACTCCAGAGCTATTGGCACTGCCTTTGTTATTCTTATTGTTATCATGCACAGCTTTGGCAGATATCAAGGGCTCATGATTCAAAATCTGATCATATCATCCAAGCTGGCTCTGATCTGTGCCTTCATTTATCTGATTTCGGATCAGATAGTCATGGAGCAACTGAACATCAGCTCATTGCCGTCCCCTGTCGATTGGCATATTGACGGTCTCTCAACCGGTTTTATCTGGGCATTCTTTGCCTATTCAGGCTGGAACTCTGTAATTTACATTGCCAGCGAGCTAAAAGAATCCCAACAAAACCTGATGAAAGTGACAATGACGGGTTCCTGTCTGGTTTTACTCATTTATCTGATATTAAATTATGCCATTCTCGGACAGGAGCATGTTTACGACACTCTGGGGCAGGTAGATTATCTGCTGCTGATTGCTGAACACTCCTCCAGTCCCTGGGCAGTGATGATTGCCGCGTTCATTGTCAACCTTGCCTTGCTCAGTTCACTTTCCGCATTAATCATGATGGGTCCACGTGTTTATGCCAAAATGGCTGATGATGGTTTTTTGCCGAAATTCCTGCAAACGAAAAGTGGTAGCTTCCACAATTCGATAGTATTTCAGGGGATCGTTGCCCTATTGATTCTCTGGTGTGTCTCTTTTGAGTTTATGCTTACCAGTATTGGTTATCTACTGGGCATCTGTTGTGTATTAACCGTCATTGGCCTGGTCAGGCTGAAACTGAAGGATAGGCATATTAAAGTTCTATTCTGGCCCTATGCCCCAGCGATTTTTATTGCCTCTGTCACTTTTTGTGTCATACACCATATATACATGCATCCTGTATACAGCCTCACTGGGCTGGCACTGGTTTTGCCGAGCTTGTTGTTCTGGTTTCTTGGAAAAAATGCAAATGCGGTTAAAGAAAAAGGCTAGTCAGAAACCGCCTTCAAACGCAGCTCTTTAGGCATGGTAAAGACAATATTCTCTTCTTTGCCATCCAGCTCTTCGGGTAATTCTGCGCCAAGTTCTTTCAGCCGTTCGATAACCCCCTGAACCAGAATATCCGGTGCCGAAGCGCCAGCAGTGATACCGATGTTTGCTTTGTCCACCAGCCATCCCGGTTTGACATCGTCGGCATTATCCACCAGATAAGCTTCAGCACCCGAGCGCTGGGCCAGTTCCCGCAGGCGGTTGGAGTTTGAGCTGTTAACTGAACCGACCACCAGCACCAGGTCACATTGCCCGGCCAGAATTTTCACCGCATCCTGCCGGTTCTGCGTGGCATAGCAAATATCGTCTTTCCTGGGTCCCTGTATCTCAGGGAACTTGATGCGCAGAGCTTCAATCACCCTGGCGGTATCATCCATGGAGAGGGTTGTCTGGGTGACATAGGCCAGTCTGGAAGGGTCTGCTACCTCAAGGGCACGGACATCGTCTTCATTCTCGACCAAGTACATAGCACCATCGTTTCGCGAGTCGTACTGCCCCATGGTGCCTTCCACTTCAGGATGCCCGTGGTGACCAATCAGTACACACTCCATGCCATCCCGGGAATAGCGCACCACTTCCATATGAACTTTTTTAACCAGCGGGCAGGAGGCATCAAACACTTTCAGGCCCCGACGTTCCGCCTCATCCTCCACCGCTTTGGAAACACCATGAGCACTGAAAATAACGATGACGTCATCCGGTACCTGATCCAGCTCATCGACAAAAATTGCCCCACGGGCTTTGAGGTTTTCTACCACAAACTTGTTGTGAACGACCTCATGACGGACATAAATAGGAGGACCAAAAACATCCAGCGCCCGATTGACGATCTCAATGGCACGGTCCACACCTGCACAAAAGCCACGGGGATTAGCCAGTTTGATTTTCATAGGGGAATCACCAATCTTTTCTGTCACTGCTATTTATTTATGACTCTGGTTATCGCTCAGGGTATCTGTACATCCAGAATCTGAACCTCAAAGGTCAGGTGTCGGCCTGCCAGAGGGTGATTGAAGTCAACTTCAACCATTTCATCATCAAAATTTCGGACCACGCCGGGAAGCTCGCTGTTGGCGGCATCAGCAAAGGAGATCACCAGCCCTTCTTCCAGCTCAACCCCACTGGCAAAGCTGCCCCTGGGGACTCGGTGCACATTATTGGGGTTGGGCATCCCAAACGCCTTTTCCGGAGGAATCCGGGAAACCCGGTCTTCACCAGAAGCCAGGCCATACAGCGTTTCTTCAAAACCTTCCGGGAGATTACCATCGCCGATGATCAGAGATGCAGGTTTCTCCGAAGGCGTACTGTCCACCACACTCCCATCATCCAGCTTCAGGGAAAAATGCAGAGTGACCTTACTGCCTCTCTCAATGATTGCTGACACCGTAATTAGCTCCCGCTCTTCTATTTATCGTGCCGAAGGATTGTTCCGGAACATATCCAGAATCAACATGGCAGCACCCATAGTGATGGCCATATCCGCCAGGTTGAACGCAGGAAAATACCAGTTTTTGTAGTAAAACAACAGAAAGTCAGTGACCTGACCGTGCAACAACCGGTCAATCAAATTCCCCAACGCACCGCCCAGTATCAATGACAGAGAACAGGCCTGCCAGTTTTCACCGGAGCGAAGCTGCTTCAACCACCCTACCAGCATAATACTGACGACAATGGCTACACCACTGAGAAACCAGCGCTGCCAGCCGGATGCATCCCCCAGAAAGCTGAATGCCGCCCCGGTATTGTAGGCAAGGGTAAGGGAAAAAAATGGCAATATCTGTAATTGCTGGTAGAGGGAAAATTCCTGGATAACCCACCATTTTACCAGTTGGTCAAGGCCAAACACGATGGCACTGAGCCAGAGCCATTGAAGCTTTCCTGAAGTATTACTCTGCATGGCCGGTTCCTGTAAAAAAATCCGTATCATTCAGTGAGTCTTATCAATACTATGTGTCTTGAACCGCCAAGGGATAGTGTGATTTACCGAAACCCATCAGAGTTTAACCAGTTACACAGGCGTTAAATAACATCTAAAAATAGACTACTGTCCAAAAAAATACCCGGTACTGACCGGGTATTTTTTATGTCAACCGTTAAGATCAGGCAAACTGCCGCTGTTCGCCACTGCCTTCTATGTTTTCGACACAGCGGCCGCAAAGATCCGGATGTTCGGCAATGGTGCCGACATCTTCACGACGATGCCAGCAACGCTCGCACTTACTGTGTCCGGACTTCTCAACCAGCACTTTAAGCCCTGCCAGCTCTGTAGTGGCAGCATCACCCGCATCAGCCAGCGGCTTAACGGTAGCCGTGGAGGTAATCAGCACAAAACGCAACTCATTACCCAGGCGGTTCAAGACACATAGTATTGA
>NZ_JAHHPP010000353.1 GCF_024606265.1 Endozoicomonas sp. SESOKO1 | reverse complement strand
CAGAAACGTTCTTGAGCGATCAAGAACCCTCGCCCGCCAGGGCGGGGAGTGTCAGTTTTCTCTACAGTCAGTGGCAGCTTAGCCCGGATACCAACGGTATTTTTTTTCCTTATTCAACGATTTTTCTTCTCTTCAGAGTGGGAGAACAGGAAACCTGCCGACCATTGGTCGTTGTCGCGACTGAGTTCGCCCCGTCCGTATGCCTTTTCCCCGTCACCACCTGTGGCTTCCCGTGGAGTGGTTTGATCAGATTCAACACCTTTATGGTCGCGTCATCAGAGCAGGAAGCCAGCCGCCCATCCGGCCATGCCGTGACTGAGTTCACCAGCCTGGTATGCACCTGCAGCACTGCCACGCATTTCTGCTCGTCGGGTTTGCTCAGATCCCACACACATACGGTCCCGTCAGGAGCGCAGGAAGCCAGCCGACCATCGGGCAATACCGTGACTGACAGACCGAAACCTTTTATCCCTCTCAGCGTCACTTGGCATTGCTGCCCGTCAGGCTTGCCCAGATCCAAAATATTTATGGTCCCGTCAGAAGAGCAGGAAGCCAGCCGCCCATCGGGCAATGCCGTGACAGAGTTGACCCAGTGAGGCCATTTCCCCTGATCCAGCGTCGCCACGCATTGCGGCCCGTCGGGCATGTCCAGATCCCAAATCTTTATGATCCCGTCATCAGAGCAGGAAGCCAGTCGGCCATCGGGCAATACCGTGACTGATCTCACCCAGTCGGTATGGCCATTCAGCGTCGCCACGCATTGCTGCTGATCGGGCTTGCTCAGATCCCATACCTTTACGGTCCTGTCGAAAGAACAGGAAGCCAGCCGCCCATCGGGCAATACCGTGACAGATTGCACTTTTTGAGTATGCCCATTCAGCGTCGTTACACATTCCTGCCCCTTGGGCTTGCTCAGATCCCACACCTTTACGGTCCGGTCATCAGAGCAGGAAACCAACCGCCCGTCGGGCAAGGTTATGACTGAGTTCACCCCGTAGGTATGCCCTGTCAGCGTCGCCACGCATTGCTGCTCTTCGGGCTTGCTCAGATCCCATACCTTTATGGTCTTGTCGAAAGAGCAGGAAGCCAGCCGTCCACCGGGCAATACCGTGACAGATTGCACGCTGTGAATATGCCCATTCACCGTCGCTACGCAGGTTTTCAGGGGATTGCTTTCAGAACGCAGGTAGTTATTGCTTACGTGTCGAAGGTAAGCAAGCCGTAATAAAGGGTCATCAATATCATTGTCCGGAACCGGAGGTATATCCCTGTTTTCAATTGTTTTTCTGTACGCGGCAAAAGCAGGGCCATAATATTGGGCGGACAGTTTTTTTAATTTTTCTCTGGTGTTGAACAGGGTCAGCAAGCGACTGCTTGTTGAAGCCAGACGGTGAAATTCAACGAACGTCAGGCTGTCAGCAATTTGAGTCAGGATTTCATCGGGTAATGCCAGTAAAGGCGACACCTGTTCCGGAGGAACCAACGAAACCCCTTCTGTGTTTTTTTCTCCTGCCTGGTTACCAGACGGAGTTGTTCCCCAGGGGTGATGAGTGGAATCAGTAGCATTATTAGCGATATTAGTGCCCATAAAATCTTAGACTGGTGAATAACCCTAAAGTTCTTGCCCGAAAAGGCAATATATCTGACGGGTGGGAGTGTGACGATTTCAGGTTTATGAACTTCAGGATTTGCTGATGCGGGTTTTCAAAGATATTGGTTAATGAGTGTAGTCCGCAATTTACCGGTTTGTCATTGCGTCTTTAAGCAGGTAAAACACGCTGTTTTTATTTTTCAGGTACTATTGATCAGTATTTATGCAGCATTTCTGGGCCGTTTATCCCATGATCTGTTGATGTTTTGTTGCTTCAGGAGATCAAGCGATGTCATCAGGACCGCTGTCAGGCATTGTCACTTTGCTGTTTTTTACCGTGCTGGGTGACGTATTAAGCGACGCCTCCAATCTTTCGGTTCCAGGCTCTGTGATGGGGTTGATACTTCTGGTCATTTATCTGCAGTTGTCCGGGGATGTCAGTGAGTCCCTTGATAAGGCGAGCCAGTTCTGTATCCGTTATCTGGCCGTACTGTTTATCCCGGGCTGTGTTGGTATTTTCTTTCTGAGTGACCTTCTTTTACAACAGTGGTTGCCTATCACTCTGGCCGTGCTGGTGGCGACCCCTGTTTCCCTGGTCTTGACGGCGATTCTCGTGCAATGGCTGCTTAAAAGCTTTGCTGCCGAAAGCGGAGAGAACCATCATGGATGAGGTTATCAGTTTCTTGTACGGATTATTGCAGCGGCAAATTAACAACCCGGTTACGATTCTGTTGATAAACCTGGGGGCCTACCTGCTGGCGGAAAAGTTTTTTAATCGCGTGGGACGCAAGGGGTGGTTTCATCCGTTGTTTACCACCAGTCTTCTGGTTTATCTGGTTATTCGCTTCACCCCACTTGAACCCGATATGTATACCAGGCACAGCGAGTTGCTGAAGATGTTGCTGGCGCCATTTACCGTATCACTGGCGGTTCCTCTTTCACGACAACTGCATACCCTTCGTCAGTTAGCGGGACCTCTTATGTGTTCGTTGCTGATCGGTGGATTCCTGGCAGTGTTTATTGGCATGGGGATGGCACTGGCAACTGGTGGCTCAAGAGATGTAGTGTTATCCATTGCGACCAAGGCCGTAACCACAGCAGTAGCCCTGGTGATGGGCGAACAGTATGGCGCTATTATCCCCCTGGTGGCTGCGGTGGTCATTATATCCGGTGTTTATGGCTCGCTGGTGGGGCCAGCACTGTGCCACAAGTTTGGCGTGACTGACCCAAGGGCCATTGGCTTTGCCATGGGAGTAAATGCTCACGCAGGCGGCACTGCCCGGGCTTTTGAACTGGATATGACCATGGGTGTCTATTCCAGCCTGGGGATGTGCCTGTGTGCTATCTACATGCCGCTTCTTGTGCCATGGCTGATCAGCCTATTACTTTAACATTGCCAAATAGATTGAATGACTATTCATTTCCGGGGCTACCCGGGAAAAGGCCACCGGATACACCGGATGTGCCGCTACCCTCTCACAAATGAAGCGACGTTACCCGGGCGAGATCTGGTAAGATAACCGGCTCTGACCATAATCAAGAAGTAACGGAAGCATCAGATGATCAAAGTGGGCATTGTCGGTGGAACGGGCTATACCGGAGCGGAGCTTTTGCGACTGCTATCGGTTCATCCGGAGGTTGAGTTGAGTATGATCACTTCCCGTTCTGAAGCCGGGAAGCCGGTCAGTGAGCTTTTTTCCGGATTACGGGGAAAGCTTGACCTGAGCTTTTCACTTCCGGATTTTTCCGGCTCCGGCAAAGAACAGCTCTCCTCATGTGACCTGGTGTTCTTTGCAACACCTAATGGTATTGCCATGGAATCAGTTCCGGAATTACTGTCTGCAGGCGTGCGGGTAATTGATCTGGCGGCTGACTTTCGTTTCAGTGACACAGAACTGTGGAAGCAATGGTATGGCATTGAGCATGCCTGCCCGGACGTCGTAAAAGAGGCGGTGTATGGCCTGCCGGAAATGAACCGTGCCGATATCGCCAACGCCCGGCTGGTTGCCAATCCCGGCTGTTATCCAACGGCAACACAGCTGGGTTTATTACCCCTGGTGCGAGCAGGGCTGGTGAGCGGGAATATCATTGTCGATGCCAAATCCGGTGTCAGTGGCGCTGGACGTGGAGCCAATGTGGGCACTCTGCTCTGTGAAGCCTCCGAGTCTTTCAAGGCCTATGGTGTTCCAGGTCACCGCCATTTGCCGGAAATTCAGCAGGGGATTGAACGCATGCCAGGAGCAGGGGTATCGCCATTTACCGGTGACCTGGTATTTGTTCCCCATTTGACCCCAATGATTCGCGGCATCCACGCCACACTGTATTGCACCGTTAACGATCATGGTATTGACCTTCAGGGGTTGTATGAAAACACCTTTAACAGTGAGTCCTTTGTTGATGTCATGCCTGTGGGCAGCCATCCGGAAACCCGTTCTGTCCGTGGGTGCAACCAGTGTCGTATAGCGGTCCATCGGCCACAGGGCAGGGACACGGTGGTGATATTGTCTGTTATTGATAACCTGGTAAAAGGGGCGGCTGGCCAAGCCATTCAGAATATGAATATTATGTTTGGCCTGGATGAAATGACCGGCCTGGACTTTCCTGCGGTTATACCCTGATAAGCGACTATTTGATGACCTTTTCTGAAATAAAAAATGGGCTGTCGAGGTTTTTTTGTCTATTTTTGCTTGAAGAATAAGTAATTCACAGAGGTTCGAATTATGGACACCAGAGGTCATCAAACATATTCTGTTAATAGCAATCAGGCAACATATTCACAGTCACAACGGCCTTTTTCCTCATCAGACGCCCGGCAACCCCCCGCGGGTCCTGGCTATTCAGATCAGGTGAATTACTCGGGATTCACGTTAAATGCACATGATGCCAACAGGCAACATATGGCATATGTTTCCGGTAACCGTTCAAATCCGGATCACACGAGAAGAGTTGATTTTCTGCCACAAGGTGTTGTACCACCCGCCACCCATCCCCAACTATACCCGGAACTTCCGCCGTACTCGGACCCTCCTCCTCCATACCCCGGAATCGATGACCAACATGCCGGGTTTGGCACTCAACCCTCAATGGGCATCTCTCTACCCCATCCCGTAAGAAAGTTTCACGAAGCATTTACTCCTGAGCAGCGAAGTGCGATTTCTGAGGTGCTGGGTGGTCCAATAAAGGGATCAATCTGGCTGGCTTATCGACTGGCCGCCCTGAAAAATTATGAATTGCATTTTATCATTGATAACAGCATTTCCATGGATACCCGGGATGGCATAATGCATCCTTTTTACAGAACAAAACTGACCAGGCTGGAAGAGGCCGTTTATCGGTTGAGTAACGTTGCGGATTTATTGGCTCATATTCCGGTAAAAGGAATAAAAATTGAAAGTTTCAGCGTGAAATTTCCGCCCATTGATACCCGTGGAACACCAGCCGGGGTTGCGATGCAAATGAAGAGTTGTCTGGAAAGAATTCTCCTGGAAGAGAGAGAGCCTTCCACTCCCCTTTATCCTGCCATGGAGAAAATTGTACGAGAGTCTGAACGCTCCCCGAATTCTCCCCCCCGTATTATCTATGTATTTAATGATGGTGAGCCTAATAAAGGAGGCACCAAAGACCGTATTTTTAAATTGCTGCGCAACAGACAGGCTGAGAGGAGTCCGGTGTGTCTGGTTGCCTGCACTGAGGTAAGGTCCGCCGTCAAGTGGATGAACGAGGCAGATGAGCAACCAAACGTTCATGTCGTTGATGATTTTCAAGCGGAAAAGCAAGAGGTGCTGAAGCACCAGGGATCAAATTTTCCCTTTACCGAAGGTTTCTACCTTATGTCTACTTTGCTTGGTCCCATCGACCCACTTTTTGATAAAGCGGATGAAAATCACATCTTTGATCATACTGACTTTCAGGAGATCTGTGGCCGCAAAATATCGTTACATGAGTACGAACAATATCGACAAGAGGCTCATCAACTACAAGGCAAGCGCACTGAAAGTGAAGCAGGTGCTGCCGGTGCTGATAGCTGCCTGATTTCATAGTTTGACTGTTTTTTACCATGCATATGTTGCTCTCTCTGAATGAAACCCGTGTGATTGGCTGCCTGCTTGAAAAAGAGAGTACGACGCCGGATCAGTATCCTCTGTCGCTTAATTCCCTGACCAATGCCTGTAATCAGAAAAGTAACCGCGAGCCTGTGTTGAATCTGGCGGAATCTGAAGTGAAGGAAACACTGGACAGTCTCTTGAAAGAACGGTTGGTCAGTGAAGATACGGGGACTCGTGTGAGCAAGTACCGGAATCGTTTCTGCAATACGGAGTTTGGCAGTTTGCAGCTGACTGACCAGGAAAGGGGCATTGTTTGTGTGCTCTTTCTCCGGGGCACACAGACGCCTGGCGAATTGCGGGGGCGTACCGGGCGCCTTGCTGAATTTGCTGATGTTCGCGAGGTTGAGGCGGTTTTGCAGCAAATGGTGGATCGCGGGCTGGTGGTTCAATTGCCCCGGGAGGTGGGAAAACGTGAAAGCCGCTATGCCCATCTTTTCTCCGGTGAAGTGAGTGTCGTCAGTCAGGCAGACCTGGCTGCTGATGACAAGGCACGTATCCGTGAACTGGAGCATGAGGTGATGATTTTAAGGGCTGAAGTGGAGCGACTGAATCGCGAGTTGGGCCGGTAGGGAGAGTCACAAACCTATGGATCAGCAGGGTGTTTTTCGAAGCCGTGTTATTTCTGAAAGCTATGTTATTCCCAGAAGCCATGTTATTCCCGGCAGTATAATGGCAGCACCGGGGTTAGTATTCTGCGTAGTTAAAGCCAGGCACCAGCCATAATCATCACTTGTTTTTTCTTCTTTTTTTCTCTGGTGGTGATTGAAAGCTCCCGATAAGTCTGGAAAAAACCTCTTCTGCCTGTTTAATCTCTTCTTCTGTAAAACCTTTGGTCATATCGGAGTTAAGGCCGCTAAACCATCGTTTCATGCTGGTTCTAAGCGATGTAAAATCCTGCCAGTGATCACTTCGATGAAATATAAGCTTCATTGTATTTTCAATATCTTTTTTTGTAGTCGGATTTTTCAGGCAGGCTGTAATAGTGTCTTTGACGGCATCCAGTCTTTCTTTTTGTCTTTTTCTTTTGCGCTGTATTTTACATTGATTGTTATCAGGTTTTTTACTGCACGCTGTCTTTCTTCGCTTAATTGGCAGGGAGTTTTTTTCTTCTGCGCGTAATTTATCGTTGCTTCTATCGGGAGATGGTTTTGCCGATATGGGATCTTCCCGAAATTTACGAGTAACGATTCGAACTAACCTTCGGGAACGGAAGAAGCCTGTTTCAGAGCTTTCTGGATGGTGGGCTACTTTTACTTTACCGGGGAGAACTTTCCGGGCTGCTTCTATACCTTTAATACTATCGTATTCTTCTGAATAAACTAATTTTCTGAGGATATCCTTGGCCTCATTCTCATCATCTGTAGTGACTCTGATCGTATCGGTAATGTCATTAAAAAGGCTTTCGTGACTATGGCTGAAAAGTCGCATCATAGTGCAAAAATCGAAGACGGCAATATGAGAATAGTTATTGCAAAATTCATTCGGAAGCCCGGACCTTCTACAATCCGTTTTTGGATAAAAGTGGCTTGCGCAAAACTTTGAAAACTCAATGACGGTTCTGTCTCGCGGTGATAAAGCTTTGGGCTTTTTCTGCTCTGCGCCCTGTGGTTCTGAATCCTCTGGCATGAATCTGACTGATTCTGCTGTTTTTACCCGGCAATTTGCCATGGCTTGCCCATGAAATGTTGTCGAAAGAGGTCGTTGGGTGTTGTCATCAGGGTTAAATGACGGGCTGGAAATATCCATAGTACTGATTTTCGCTAACGTTTATGAAAACACCATATATTAGTTGTTTTTTTTAGTGAAAGGTTCCTTGACTGGTTAATTTGATGTTATTCACTCAAGTAATGAGCCCTGAACAATCTCACCACACTGATCTGATATGGCAAGGATTTTCCGGACACTTTTTTTACGCTGCCTTGGCAAGTTGTTGTTCATATTTGAACGGTGCCAGGTAGCT
>NZ_JAHHPP010000352.1 GCF_024606265.1 Endozoicomonas sp. SESOKO1 | reverse complement strand
ACATTCCGCCCTGAAGCGCGCCGCCCCCAGTCTGCCTTCCGGACTTTCCGGGAAATCCTTGATCACCGCCTCCGGTGCGACGGGCTGGCCATGTAACGGCAGGCCCCTCAGGCAACATTCCTCTTTGAAGCGTGCCCGCTCCAGTGGGGCTTTGGCGGTCTGAAAATCCTTGACCACGGCATCCGGTGTGACTTGTCTGCCATTCAATGACCGGCCATTCAGGCAACAGTCTTCCTTGAAGCGTGCCCGCTCGAGTATTGCTCCGGCAGCCTGATACTCTTTAACCACCGCCTCCGGTGTGATGGGCTGGCCAGCCAACGGCAAGCCCATCCAATAACACTCTGCCTTGAAGCGTGCTATCGCAACTTTGTACTTATTATGCCGATCTGGCATCCGGTTGAATTCTTTAATGACCTGGTCCGGGGCAACTTTCCTGTCGTCATGCAGAATGTTCTGTAAGCAAAGTTTTTGCAGGAAGAAGGCACCTCTGATAGAGCTTCTATCATTTCCGTAGGCTGAAAGCACATCAGCGGAGGTAATATTACGCCTTTGTACCTGTCTATTTTTCCAGAAAGTGTCTTCAAGTTGTTTGCCAATATCTGGAGTGGAGACTGCACCTCTATGAGACTGATAGTTTGAGACTCTTTTGCCGTTAAATGTACTTCCGGAGCGGTCAGGAATCCTGCGTGAGCCAGCTTGTCGGTTAACCCGGGCAGCAGGTCGCGGGTGGGAGTGGGTCGATGCAGTCGCTTTCAGAATAAAACCCTGCTTTGGCTACAAATACCGCCATTTGACCTCAGAATGACTGCCAGGTTCCATTGATGATGTATCTGGTGGCGGGAGAAACATGCCGCTTTTTATTGTGCCTGCCCCGTGTCAGTGTTCGGAATTGCTCTCCTGCCGATCTTGACACCGGAACCTGCTCAAATGATTATACTGTATATATAAACAGTTAATGAGTTTGAGTGGCATGAAGCCGATCCAGATATTTCCACAACCCCTGCCAGAGACTTTGCCCTTTTACCAAAGCCCCGCTGCCTGTGGCTTCACCAGCCCTGCGGCTGACTACCTGCAGGATACGCTATCACTGGACCAACTGTTAATCCGTCATCCGGCAGCGACCTTCTTTGCCCGGGCCCAGGGGCGATCCATGGAAGGCGCCGGTATCTTTGATGGTGACATTCTTATTATTGATCGTTCCCTCACCCCACGAGATGGTGATGTGATACTCACCCTGCTCGATGGTGAACTGATTGTAAAACGCCTGGTATATTGCCGGGGTAAACCGGAACTGCACTCCGAACACGCCGACTACCCACCGGTTAAACTGGACTCTGAACAAGGGCTCAATGTCTGGGGCGTGGTCACGGAAGTTATTCACCACTTGCGATGAAAGATGTTATTGCCCTCTGCGATGCCAATGCATTTTACTGTTCCTGCGAGCAGGTCTTTAACCCATCCCTGCTTGGTAAAGCCCTGGGGGTACTGAGCAATAACGATGGCTGCATTGTTGCCAGAACACCGCAACTCAAGGCCCTGGGGGTTGCCATGGGCACACCGGCGTTCAAGGTCCGGGATCAGGTAGCGCGTGGCGAGATCATTCTGAAAAGTTCCAATTATGCACTCTATGGTGATATGTCTTCCCGCTTTATGTCAGTACTGGAACAGTTCAGCCCGACGCTGGAAGTGTATTCAATCGATGAAGCTTTTGTTGACCTCTCCGGGTTCCCGCCACAAAGCCTGCATAACAGGGGCATGGCCATGAAACAGCGGGTCTTCCAGTGGACAGGCCTGCCCATTGGCGTCGGCATCTCAACCACCAAAACGCTCGCCAAGCTGGCAAACTATGCGGCCAAGAAATTTCCGGCAACCGGTGGTGTCGTGGATTTAACCAGCCCCTTACGCCAGCAGAGACTAATGGCAATCACCCCGGTTGGCGAGGTATGGGGAGTCGGCAGGCGAATAGGCAAGCGACTGGAGGCGGCAGGGATTGTTACCGCCGCACAACTGGCAAACGCCAATCGACAATGGATCAGGAAACAGTTTTCAGTGGTTCTGGAGCGGACCGTCTGTGAACTTCAGGGAGAAAGTTGCATTCCCTGGGAAGCAGGTGGTGCAGCCAATAAACATCAGATCATGTGCTCCCGGAGTTTCGGCCAGCGGGTAACCACCAGGCAAGCACTTCACGCAGCACTGGCCAGCTTTATCTGTCGCGCCTGCGAGAAACTGAGAAAACAGAATCAGTATGCCAGGGAGGCGATTGTCTTTATCAGGACTGATCCTTTTAAAGACAACCTTCCCCAAACCGGGCGCAGTATCAAACTGATGGCACCATCACCCACCAGCGATAGTTCAATCTGGCTACAACAGTTAACGCCGGCTTTGGACGTGCTGTTTCAGGAAGGTTATGAATATAAAAAGGCGGGCTTTGCCCTGATGGATCTTTGTTCCGGACAGGGTTTTCAGGGGGATTTACTGACCACAGTATCAGTCCCTGAAAATACCCGGATGATGACCGTACTGGATGCCATCAACCAACGCTTCGGGAGCCAGGCACTGCGGCCTGCGTCAGTGGGCTTTCAGGCGCAGCAGTGGCATATGAACCAGCAGGTGCTGAGTCCTTCCTATACCACTCAATGGCCGGAGATCATGACGGTTCTGACTTGAGGATACTAACTGCAGGGCACTGCTCACAGGACGAATCCCCGGATTGCTACATCGGGTGTGCTTGATTAAAAGTTATTTCCATAATGAATCAATCAATAAAACATATGTCTAAGATTGGCAATTTGTTAATGAGGATAGAATGCATGCTCCCGGTGAGTTTATCAAAATATGTGTCCCTGGATAGCTCAGATAGAATCCGTGAAAGAGCACCAATGGAGGATCATGGCCCTGTTTTAACCAGTGGCGAACATGCGGTTGAATCTCGAAAAAGATTATTGAGTGACGGCTCAGGGACAGATCCGGCACTATGGAAACGGCCAAAAGAAGAGACATCCATTATTAGCATAAACAGGGGCGGGGATTATAGTGAAACGGGCGTAATACCGACATTTCATCTTCCGGACGCCAGGTGCGATGCCCCTGATTCTGTAGAAAAGCCCTTAAAGTCAAGGGTGATCGAAAATCAGAGACAAACAAAAGTCGAATCAACTCCCCGGCTCCGGGGGGCATGCAGGGCTGTAACCAGTGCACCGCAGGCAGCGGAAAATAATATAGCTTACAGCGATTTACCGGAATCCACATCTAAAGCAATTAAAGCGGCATTTGAGGATGGTAATGAAGACCTGGTTATTGAAACACTGAAAAAAGCGATTCTTGATTTTGGTTGTGCCGTTAAACAGCACAAAATAGATTTTATCGCTCGAGACGTTAAACTGGTCTACGAAAAAGCCTCATTATTCTTTATTGCCTGTCGCCTTGGAAACTTGGAAATAGTTAAGCTTTTGTCCGAAGGCGGTACCGACTTTTTAGAGGACAAGCCGGTGTGTTCCAATCAGGTTACTGGAAGAACACCGTTGATGATGGCAGTAATGCAGGGTAATACTGATGTGGTGAGCTATTTGCTGTCGTTGGGAGCCGATGTAGCGGCATGTGACTCAGATGGTAATAATGTAGACATCTTTAATATCACTTTAAACTCAAGGGAACCACGCATCAGAGAGAGTATATCTTCCATCATCGCCGATTATAGAAGAGAAAGGGGTATCGAAGCACCTGAGCTGAAAAATGGACTTTATTGGGCTACAGGTATAGGCAATCCTCTTTTAGTCGCCTACCAAAATGGCGAGTGTGCTCTAGCTGACTCAAGTCGATCAGAACGGCTTAAATTTCAAGCTATCATTAAATCGAATTATGAAATGGAGAGAGCCTTAGCCTTGACTGATGATGATTCCTCAGACAGCTTATCAAATGATGATACAGGCAACGACTCAGAAGATGACTCATCAATAGGGGGAGCCTTGACTGATGATGAGTCCTCAGGAGGCTTATCAAATGATGATTCAGGCAACGACTCAGAAGATGACTCATCAATAGGGGGAGCCTTGGCTGATGATGAGTCCTCAGGAGGCTTATCAAATGATGATTCAGGCAACGTCTCAGAGGATGACTCATCAGTAGGGGGAGCCTTGACTGATGATGACTCCTCAGGAGGCTTATCAAATGATGATACTGGCAACGTCTCAGAAGATGACTCATCAATAGGGGGAGCCTTGACTGATGATGACTCCTCAGAAGGCTCATCTGTTGTCAGTGCCAGAAGTGCAAGATCAGCGTCAACATAATTGCGATTCCAACTAATAAAATTATCGACTTGATTATAGGGTCATGGCTTTTCTGGGACTCTTCATGATCAGTAGGTGAGTGTGTATTTTCCAATAGGTGCGGCACAAGGTTCGCCATAACCAGGAAGCAAGTCAAGAGCAGGGCTGATATAACAACAGTTTTTATCATTGTTTGAACACTCCGGTTATTTGAACGAAAGAGCTATATTCTGGAAACAGTGAATTCGACGCATGACATAGATAGATGACTTCATGCTTTTTATCCAGCATTATTCACTGGCAACCCAAAATGGGGTAAAAGTGACCATACTGTTTGAAGCGTTGTTGATACTGTTCTTTTTGTGTGTATTACAAAAGATGGGTTTCAGACTTATTATTATGCAGGGGTTAATGCGCGAATAAAGACCTGATCTTTATTTGTTTGTTTTCGGGAAGATCATTATCCGTAAAAAAAATGGAACAAAATTAATTGGCTGCTATCTAATAAAAAAAACTCTCAAGAGAAAAACCAATAATGAATTTTCCCATCTTGATTGATCTGGTTAAAAACTACCGAAATAGCGAGCCTGCTGAAGAAGGTAAGGATTGCCCTGAATACAGTAAAGTATTTTCCAGACAGGTAACTACCGATACCTGCTGTTCGAATCGCATTGATACAAACTGTAAAAAGCCGACGCTGTTAAATACTCCTCAAATAGAGCAAAGAAAAGCCTACCCATTATTCAAAGATAGCCTGTCTGATTTCGTGAAATCATGGGGTATCGTAGCAGGAGCGGAGGACGCAACAAACCAGGAAAGGCAGACCAGTTCCCTGCCTTCCCGGGAAATACAAACACAACACAGTATTCAGGACACCGGGGTAACAATGACGCACACGGCCGCGGGCAAGCTGAGTGGCGATCTGATATGGGCACTATATTATGGTGATTACGATACCGCAGACCAGTTACAACTGATCATTAAAGACACCGGAACAATGCTGACGGAAGAAGCCCTGGGCATATTGAGTAAAGATCTGAAACGGGCGATAGAATACCAGGATTACGATACTGCAGAGCGGTTACAACGCATCATTGCGGGCACCGGGGCAACACTGACGGAAGAAGCCCGGAGCGCACTGGGTAAAGATCTGAAGCGGGCAATAGAGTACCAGGATTACAAGACCGCAGAGCGGTTACAACGCATTATCAAGGGCACTGGTGCAACGCTGACGGACGAAGCCTGGAGCGCACTGAGTGGATATCTGATACGAGCAATAGAGTACAGGGATTACGAAACCGCAGGGCAGTTACAACGCCTCATTGCGGGCACCGGGTCAACGCTGACGGACCAAACCCGGGACACGCTGAGTGGA
>NZ_JAHHPP010000351.1 GCF_024606265.1 Endozoicomonas sp. SESOKO1 | reverse complement strand
CAGCCGATCTCACCGGATGAGGTGGTTAAGGCATTCCCTGATAACCCGGAAGGCAAGCTGGGGATAGCGCGATTTAAGGAGCACTGTTGTTTGAGGGGCCTGGAGTTGGATGGCAAACAGGTCACACCGGATGCTGTGGTTATGGATTTCCCGGATAGTCCGGAAGGCAAACTGGGGATCGTGCGCTTTAAGGAACACTGTTGCCTGAGGAACCTGTCGTTGAATGACAAGCAGGTCACACCGGATGTGGTGGTTAAGGGTTTTCAGGCAGTCAGGGCAAGACTGGAGCTTGCGCGCTTCAAGGAACAATGCTTCCTGAGAGGGTTGCCATTGACCGGTAAGCCGGTCAAATCAGGGGAGGTGGTTAAGGATTTCCCGGACACCCCGGAGGGCAAACTGGGGATAGCGCGCTTTATAGAACAATGTTGCCTGAAGGGTTTGTTGTTGAATGGCCAGCAGGTTACACCGGATGTGGTGGTTAAAGAATATCAGGCAGTCAGGGCAACACTGGAGCTGGGGCGCTTCAAGGAACAATGTTGTCTGAGGGGGCTGTTGGTGCATGGCCAGCTGGTAACACCAAGTGAGGTGGTCAGGGATCTCCCGGACAGCCCGGAAGGCAGACTGGGGATAGCGCGCTTCAAAGAGGAATGCTGCATGAGAAACCTGCCGTTGAATGGCGAGCAGGTTACACCGGATTCAGTGATCAAGGACTTTCCCGACAGCCCGGAAGGCAAATTGGGAATGGCGCGCTTTAAGGAACGATGTTGCCTGAGAGGGCTGCCGGTGAGTGGCCAGCCGGTCACGCCGGATGAAGTGGTTAAGGACTTTCAGGCAATCAAGGCAACACTGGAGCTGGTACGCTTCAAGGCAGAATGTTGTCTGAGGGGGCTGGAGGTGCATGGCCAGGTGGTCACACCGGAGGCGGTGGTCAAGGATTATGAGTGCGGTGGCTGGTTGTTCGAAAGCACTATTTTCCACTCTCAGTTGGCATTGAATGCAAGAGAGTTGAATGGCAACTATCTGGATAACCAGAAAGTATTGGATGCGTTTAATAAAGTACCCGGAGACCATTCTGCAAGAAAAACCAGGCATCTGATACAAAGGCTGAAACAATCCCGGCAGTACGATGAAACCAACGAAGCACAGGACATACTTCAAGAGGCCTGGCAAATATTAAACAACGTATCGGTCAAAGACGATGAGCAACACCGACTGCAATGTATATTGACATTCATGGCTATGCAGCATGAATTGACCATTGATCATCAGAGCGTGTCAGCAGAACAGGTATTACAATCCATCAAACGACTGAGGTGCTCTTTTCAGAACTCACGCCTGTATTTCTTTTTCCTGGCAAGCTGCTATATCACGGGTCGGCCTGTCAATGGACGACAAATCCATAAGGATCAGGTTTGGAAGTGTCTTCAGAGATTTCCTGAAGGAAGCCACCTGCGCCATGCTTTAGGCTGCTGGTTCGAACAGTGCAGCTCTGAAGCTTATATAATGGATGAGCTACTGATTAAACGGGAAAATTCTGCTGCCTGCTCACGAAGGGGCAGTGATAGCCCGCTCGGGTACGCCGTTTCTTCCTGTCAACAGGAGGCTTCTGTTGCCACCAGTGCGGCTGAACCCCGTAAGCAATGGTTAAAAAAAACAGAAGAGCCTGGCTCTGTGGAGAATCAGGTTTCGCGGCTGAATGCGCTAACGCTGAAAACATTGGAGATTATCCAGGAAATCAATGATTCTTATGGCAGTCCGCGCATTCTGATTACCGGTTCATACGCACGTTTTTTACAGAACCTCTGTTCGTTATTTAATGATATTGACATTATCTGCACGACAGAGGCGTCTGCCAGAACACTTTTTCAAAAGCTGCAGGCACTTAACACCAACAAAGAGTCAGAAATCCCCAAAAGGATCATCATCTGGCCAATCCCGGGATGTCAGGCAATTAAACTACCCAAAGCCTACAACATTCAACTTAAAGACGGTGATTTGGGCAGGATAGCAATGAGGCTTCAGGTAAATATTGATGCCAGAGTTGCACATGGCAATGCTGCACGATTGGCCATTCACGTTCCCGGCATTGAGAGGCTGGTATGGTGCTTGTCGTTTGCAGAAGAAACCAGATTACTGAACGATACGCTGGAACACCTCGCTGAAAACCTCGACCCGCTGACAGAACAATTAAAAAAAGGAGAGGTACTTTACATCCCGAGAACCATTCTTTTTAATTTTCCTCAAAGCCTTGAAGAACGTATTTATGGCTTGCTTATGCGCTCCCTGCTGACCCTGAACAAAGCCAGGAAGCTTATCGCTCTGAAGCTTGACCACCTGAAGAACCCGCTTCAGGAAGAGCGGCAACACCTTCATGATTTAACTGCGAATCTTCAAAAAAAATTGACTAATCATGCTTGCCGTAATGATTTTGGGCACATTATTAACAGCTGGCTATCAACAACCCGGCCTGTTAATGATTACGAGATCAGGAGGAAGGAATTTATCACAACACTGCTTGCAATGATGCATTCTGAATAAGCTCAAAACCATAACAACTGACTTTATACCCTGTCGTTGACTGAAACTGAGAATAACCGTAGCTGAGCTAACTTGCCACTTTCACCTACCTGCCACCTGTCGGTATTCGATGATAACAAAGAGTTTCAAATGGTTTCATTTGCTATGTTCGTGAGCGATTGGCTTTGTTATTGATCTGTATCAATTCTTACTCTCTGATTTCAGGTATAAAGTTGCGCCATAAAAACGTTTGCGCAAACGTTTTAACAACTTCTACTGCCAGGTTACATCATGAAAAAAAGCAAGCTCATCAATACGCAACTCTCACTGGCTATCGCCAGGCTTGGCCATGGACAGGCCTTGACCATCGGTGATTGTGGTTTGCCTATTAGTGAAAAAACACAACGCATTGACCTGGCTTTAACCCATGGTGTTCCCGGGTTTATGGAAACACTGGATGTTGTGCTCACGGAGCAGCAGGTAGAAGAAGTTGTGATTGCTGAAGAACTGGCAACGGTCAGTCCTGCGCTGTTTGAGCAATTAACGGCCCGTATTGCCCAGCTGGAACAGGATCAGGATCGGGACGTGACGTTGACCATGGTCTCCCATGAGACTTTCAAGACCCTATCCGATGAGTCTCTTGCGGTTGTCCGAACGGGAGAATGCACACCATACGCCAATATTATTTTGCGTTCTGGTGTTGTTTTTTAGCAGGCAACCGATGACCGAGGAATCATTAATGTTGGCACCCATTCTGAAAATGAGTTCAGTGGTCAAGGAGTTCCCTGGCGTTAAAGCACTGGATGATGCTCACCTGAATATCTACCCAGGCCGTGTGATGGCTTTGTTGGGGGAGAATGGTGCAGGTAAATCGACCCTGATGAAGGTGATGACCGGCATTTATCAAAAAGACGCAGGCAGTCTTTTTTATCAAGGAGTGGAGACCAACTTCAGAGGGCCAAAAGATTCCCAGGAGCGGGGTGTCAGCATTATTCATCAGGAGTTAAACCTGATTCCCGGACTCTCCATTGGCGAAAACATTTTTCTGGGGCGTGAGCCTGTGGGGGCTTTCGGTCGTATTGACTGGCAGACACTCTACGCTGAATCACAACAATTGCTGGATATGCTCAATGTTCAATTCTCACCGAAAATGCTGGTTGGTCAGTTGAGTATCGGCGAACAGCAGATGGTGGAAATTGCCAAAGCGCTATCTTTTTCATCCAGCGTGATTGTGATGGATGAACCCACCGACGCATTGACCGAAAGAGAAACAGAAAGTCTTTTTCACGTGATTCGCCAGCTCCGGGCTGAGGGTAAGGGCATCGTTTATATCTCCCATCGCTTAAAAGAGATTCTGGAGATTTGTGATGATGCGACCGTCATGAGAGATGGTCGTTTTATTGCCGAGGCTTCGGTCTCTGATCTGACAGAAGATCGAATTATCGAACTGATGGTGGGACGTTCATTGGAAGAGCAATACCCCCGGATTGATGTTTGCGCAGCAGATGAGGTGGTTCTGGATGTTCAGAAACTATGCGCTAAAGGAGTAGATAATGTCAGCTTTCAGCTCAGGGCAGGAGAGATTCTTGGTATTTCCGGGCTCATGGGCGCTGGCCGGACAGAGCTGGTAAAAGCGCTTTACGGTGCCAATCCGCTCAAAAGTGGCACTATCAACGTGTCCGGAAATTCGGTAAATATTTCAACACCAGCACATGGGCTTCAGGCGGGTGTTGTTTACATTTCTGAAGACCGCAAGGGCGACGGGCTGATTGTTGAGCTGGGGGTTCGTGAAAACATGAGTCTTTGCAGCCTGAAACAATTTTCAGGGGTACTGGGAGTGGACAGAAAAGAAGAGTCTACCGTCGTTCATGATTTTATCCAGCGTTTCAATATCAAAACCCCGTCTGCAGACCAGCTGATTAAAAACCTCAGTGGCGGTAACCAGCAGAAAGTCGCTATTGCCAAAGGGCTGATGCTCAATCCAAAAGTGTTGATTGTAGATGAGCCAACTCGAGGTGTTGATGTGGGAGCCAGAAAAGAAATTTATCAATTGATGAATGAATTCAAGGCAAAAGGCATGAGTATTATCATGGTGTCGTCGGATATGCCTGAAGTGCTGGGCATGAGTGATCGTATCCTGGTGATGCACAATGGCAAAGTGACTGGCGAATTTATCCATAGTGAAGCGACGCAGGAAAAACTCATGCGTTGTGCCGTTGGCCATCAGGCAGAAGTGGCTTGAGCAGCCCTAAGCAGATTTAATAGGTCGATAGTATGAATCAACAAACCCTGAATGCTGCTTTGGCTGAAAAGCAGAAAGATACTGACAAAACCAATAACCTGAAGTTTCTCTTTTCAAAAGAAACCCTGTTTGAATATAAATCGGTCATTGCACTGATTGTGTTTATGATGGTGGTCTCTTTTATTAGTCCATCATTCTTCAGTGCGGAGAACCTGCTTAATATTCTTCGTCAATCATCCGTTAATGCCATTATTGCAGTGGGGATGACCTTTGTTATTCTGACCAGTGGTATTGACCTCTCTGTCGGCTCAGTGCTGGCATTAACCGGAGCCCTGGCAGCCACACTGCTTGGACTCGATTTCAACCTGATGCTGGTTGTCACCATCACATTGGCTGCGGGAGCCGCACTGGGCTGTATTAGTGGTTGGATCATCGCCAAAGGTCGGGTTCAGCCATTTATCGCGACGCTGGCAACCATGACACTACTGCGCGGTGCCACCATGGTATACACCGATGGTCGCCCAGTCTCGGCTTTCGGCGGCAGTGCCTCAGAAGCCTTCTCGTTGATCGGAACCGGTTACTTCCTGGGCATTCCTGTGCCGGTTTATATCATGGCGCTGGTGTTCGCCCTGGCCTGGTATGTATTGAATCATACCCGTCTTGGCCGTTATGTGTACGCATTGGGTGGCAATGAGTCAGCAACCCGTTTGTCGGGTATCAATGTTGATCGTATCAAGCTGGCGGTCTATGGCATCAGCGGTGCGCTATCGGCAATGGCTGCCATCATCGTTACCAGTCGTTTGGCTTCTGCACAACCAACGGCAGGAACCAGTTATGAGCTGGATGCCATTGCTGCCGTGGTTCTTGGTGGAACCAGCCTGACCGGTGGTAAAGGGCGCATTATGGGCACTCTGGTGGGGGTACTGATCATCGGCATTCTCAATAACGCCCTGAATCTAATGAATGTGTCGTCTTATTATCAGCTAATTGCCAAGGCTCTGGTTATTCTTCTGGCTGTTCTGGTGGATACCCGTTCCAACAAACAATAAGTACACGAAATGAGCTGTGCGCTGTTTTTGGTTGCATGGCAACACACTTAAGGAAGTACATCATGCCTATCTCTTTCAAGAAACGTTTTGCCGCTCCTGTATTCAGTGCAATGACGGCCATTGTTGCGACGTTCATGCTTAGTGGTTGCAGTGACTCTGGGAATCAGTCGGCGGCCAGCGAAAATACACTGGCGCTGGTGGTTTCTACGCTGAATAACCCATTTTTTGTCGACCTGAAAGAAGGAGCAGAACGTCGGGCAAAAGAGCTGGGCTATGAACTCATGGTACTGGACTCCCAGAATGACTCTGCCCGGGAAATGACCAACGTTGAAGACCTGACGGTAAAAGGCGTTAAGTTGATTCTGTTGAATCCTGCTGACTCTGATGCGGCAGGAAATGCAGTGCGTATTGCGAACCGGGCAAACATTCCGGTAATTACTCTGGACCGTGGCGCTAACGGCGGTAAAGTGGCTTCCCACGTGGCATCCGATAATACGGCCGGTGGTGAAATGGCTGGGCAGTATATTGTCAGCCAGTTAGGCAACAAAGGTCAGGTTCTGCAGCTTGAGGGGGTTCCCGGAACTTCAGCGGCCCGTGAACGAGGTGCCGGTTTTACCAAGGCGATTCAGGGCAGTGGCATTGATATGGTAGCCACCCAGCCAGCAGATTTCGATCGTACCAAAGCATTGAACGTCACTGAAAACCTGCTGCAGGCAAACCCGGATGTAAAAGCTATTTTTGCCCAGAATGATGAAATGGCACTGGGTGCAATTAAAGCCGTGATAGCCGCTAAAAAAGATATTCTGGTGGTTGGTTTTGATGGTACCGATGAAGGGATCAGTGCGGTTAATCAGGGTGAACTCGCAGGCACAGTCGCTCAGCAGGCTGGCATGATCGGTGCCGTGGGAATCGAAGTGGCGGATAAAGTGCTCAAAGGTGAGTCGGTTGCAGATTATACACCGGTGGAGCTGAAACTGATCAAGCCTGAAACCAAAAAATCTTAATGCCTGTTGCTTTCCCGGTCTGGCTGAGTAAGCGCCGGGAAGTCCCCTGACTTCCTCTTTATGTGATTGTTAAGTATGAAAAAGCAAATCCTTGTACTGGGCAGTGTAAATGCCGACCACGTTCTTAGGGTAAACGAATTTCCCCGGCCGGGTGAAACCGTTACCGGTAGCAGCTACAAGATCATCTCTGGTGGAAAGGGGGCTAATCAGGCCGTGGCCTGTGCACGGCTTGGGGGAGAAACACGGTTTATGGCCTGTGTTGGCGATGATGCGTTTGGAAGGCAGATTATACGTCAGCTATCGTATGACAACATCGATACCCGTGCGGTAGAGCAAATTGGCCATGTTAACACCGGTGTAGCTTTAATTTTTGTTGATGGCAAAGCAGAAAATTGTATTGGGATTGCCGGTGAAGCCAATAACTGTCTTGATGAAAATTTTGTTGGGAAGTACCAAGCGTCCATTGCTGATTCCGATTACTTGCTAATGCAGCTTGAGACTCCGGAAGATGGGCTGTTAGCGGCAGCAAAAATCGCGAAAAACCATAATACCTCTGTTGTCTTGAATCCTGCACCTGCCAAGCCACTGTCTGATGATTTATTGTCCTGTATCGATATCATTACGCCCAACCAGACTGAAGCTGAAGTGTTGACCGGGGTTAAAGTTCAGGATCAGGATTCTGCGGCCTGTGCTGCCGGAGTTTTTCATGATAAAGGTATTCGCCTGGTGATTATCACACTGGGTAGTAAAGGAGCATTTATTTCTCAAAAGGAAAACGGAAGTCTCTTCCAGGATATGATCAGCGCCTATCCTGTTGAGCCAGTGGACACCACGGCTGCAGGCGATACATTCAATGGTGGACTGTTGGTTGCATTGGCAGAAGGCAGTGACATCGTTGATGCCGTTCGTTTTGCTAATGGCTGCGGTGCGTTGTCAGTCATGCGTTATGGTGCCCAGACATCGATACCCACAAGGGCTGATGTGGATTTGTTTATCACCGGTCAGGTTCCTGCATTTATCCAAGAGATCAGTTAGCTATGGCTACCATTAAGGATGTGGCAGGGCTGGCGGGTGTCTCTATCTCAACCGTGTCACATGTAGTGAATGGAACCCGGTTTGTCAGTGAAGAGGCAACCAGTAAAGTCAGGGATGCAATAACGACCCTTGATTACAAACCCAGCGCACTGGCCAGAAGCCTGAAAACCAGTAAAACCAGAACCGTGGGTATGTTGACATCGTCCAATGCCAACCCTTTTTTTGCCGAGGTGATCCAAGGTGTCGAAGCAACATGTTATGACCTTGGATATCACCTGGTACTTTGTAATTCCGGGATGAGTGAGCAGTCCGGACTGGAAAAACAGGCCGCCTATTTGCAAACACTATCGGAAAAACGGGTGGATGGTCTGCTCGTTATGTCTGCCTACAGTTCGGAATTATTTTTCCAGTTACTGGACCAGCAATCTTTTCCCCTGGTAGTCCTTGATTGCAACGCACCATTGAAAAACGCAGATATCATCATGGATGACCCTGATCTCGGTGGCTATGAAGCAACCCGTTACCTCATTGAGCAGGGACACAGAGCCATCGGATGCATCAGTGGGCCGAACCTGTTGTCACCCAGCAAAGAGCGACTGAACGGTTATCGACGTGCATTGTGTGATTTTGGTATTACGGTTAATCCACAATGGATTATTGAAGGTGCATTGACGGCAGAAAGTGGTTACCAGGCGGCTTGTCAGCTTATGACTCTTGAGGCCATGCCGTCAGCCCTGTTTTGTGGCAACGATTTAATGGCCATGGGAGCCATCAGTGCCTTGCAAAGCAAAGGGCTGATAGTGCCTGATGACGTATCAATCATTGGTTACGACGATATAGAACTGGCAGCCTATACTTCGCCACCGCTGACATCCATTGCACAACCCAAACGGAAACTGGGTGTCATGGCAGCCAAAACCCTGATTCAACGTATTGAAAACCCAGATACAGCGCCTTCTGTCAAGACGCTGAAGTCCACTCTGGTGGTTCGCCATTCCGTTAAAGATCTGGGGGGGATCTATGAAAAATCAGCTTGAACAGTTGAAAGCAATAGCCAAAGTGGTGACCGGAGCCGGTGATTTTTATCGTTCCAGCTTTTCTTTTGCCTGCTGCACAAGGTAATCAATCAAGCTATTGGAGGCATTTATGGCTCCAATAGTGTCACCCATGGCGACTCTTCTCATGATCTCTGCATGCAGGCTTGCAGGATGGACTGTATCGGGTTCTCTATTTAGAAACCAGAATCTCCGTGACAGCCCCTGAAGTGGGCGCATGGCTTTGATGAAATAATCATTACGGGCACTGTTTACCAGTAGTTGATGTATGTCCCGTAGATAATTTAGAAACGCACTGTCATCGTTATTCTCGGCACAGCCAATAATCCCGTCAGCCAGTTTCTCCATCGCTTTCTTCTGTTCGGCGGTTGCCCGCTGGGCAGCCAGGCGGACACACTCGGCCTCAAGTGGTCTTCGTACTTCCAAAAGTTTCAGCTGACTTTCAACCGACACTTCCGGGATTTGAATCCCCCGGCGGGGATGGATAACCACCATCTGTTCCCAGGCCAGCTTTTGCAGTGCCTCCCTTATAGGGGTACGCCCCATCTGCAGACTCTCTGCCAGCTGCTTTTCCGAGTACATGGCACCCCCTTTGAGTTCTTCAAACAGGATCATGCATTCGAGCTGTTCGTAGGCTCTGTCGCTCAGGGAAAGGTCGTTATCCATTAACACATCACTACTATCTGGATTTTAAAAGTCTGGATTAAAAAACGGTCAACAAGGAGTGTGAATTTACAGGCTGGTTTGAACCGCTTTATTGACACAGATCAGCAACCTGAAAATCAATAAAGATATTATTAGCATATCTCTGATATATCAGATTGCATTGTTTGTGAGCGTGTCATGAAAGAGTGGAAGCTTGAAAGTCGTTTTGACCATCTGCCGGATCTGCCTGTGCTCAGAGAGGTGGATGTTCTGGTGGTTGGTGGCGGATCTGCGGGAGTTGCAGCCGCTACGGTTTGTGGTCGCAATGGCCTGTCCACAGCCCTGATTGAAAAATATGGTTTCTGCGGCGGGGCTGCGGTAGCCGGACTTTCTGGCACCATCTGTGGCATGTTCATGGCATCTGATAAAGAAGACCGCCAGCCTGAACAGGTTGTCTTTGGCTTTACGGAAGAGTTCCGTAACCGACTGTCAAAGCGCGGTGGTGTAACCGAACCACAGATTTACGGCAAAACCTATACCGTCACCCACGACCCCCTGGTCTGGCGTGAAGTGGCGGATGAATGTCTGGAAGAAGCGGGTGTTGACGTCTTTTTCCATACGACAGTCACTGGCGTCATTATGGACGGCGATAAATACAAAGGTGTCGTCGTTCAATCCAATGCCGGGCAAGCGGTTATTCTGGCCAAACGAATCATCGATGCCAGTGGCGATGCTGCCGTGGTTTCACGGGCCGGAGGTGCCTACTTCTTTGGTGATAACGGTGTTATCCAAAACCCGACCATGTTCTTCCGTCTTGGTAATGTCGAGATGGACAGTTATCTGGACTTTTTTGGTGAAGACACCATCTGCCCGGCAAAAGTGACTGAAAAGATTCTGGAACTCAATGCCAGTGGTGAATACCAGATGCCCCGCCACAAGATCTGGATCTTCCCGACAACCCGCCCCAATGAACTGATGGTTAATGCGACCCGGCTGGCTGGACAGGATGGTCGGGTGCTGAATGTGATTGATCCGGTGGATTTCACTGAAGCAGAAGTTTTCGGCCGCAAACAGGTGCGTGAATACGCCCGATTCCTGAAAGCCCATGTACCAGGCTGTGAAAACAGTTACGTAGTGGACACCGGCGTTGAGGTTGGCATTCGTCAGACTCGCTCTATTGAGGGTGTTGAAAAGTTGACTAATGAAGATGTAGTCAACTGTCGTAAGCGCCCTGACGGTATTGTTCGTACCCCATGGCCTATTGAGCTGCACTCTGGCACTAAACCCAAACTGCACTGGCTGCTGGATGACTGGTACGAAGTCCCTTATGGCGCACTGATTCCGGCACAAGGCGAAAACATTATTGTTGCCGGTCGTTGTCTTTCTGCCGAGCACGAGGCCCTCGCTTCTGCCCGGGTGACGGCGCAGACCTTTGAGTATGGCCATGCTGCCGCTCACGCCACAGTAATCTCCATTCAGGAGGAGAAAGGGTTTCGTGACATCCGGGGTGAGGATGTCAGGGAAAAAATGATTCAAGCCGGTAGCCGGTTCTAAAAGATTTTTTGAATAACTGCCGGACAGGGATGCAAAACATGTCTGGCACAAAATTTAAGACCATAAATGAGCGAAACCATGCTGGAAAGTAAAATTGCCCGCGTAGAACTATACGCAGTAGCGGACCGTAATGCCGACACATTGCCATGGGCCGATGATCAGGAACCACTGTTATATACCAATAATATTGTTCGGATGATTACCGAAGATGGCCTGGAAGGGGTAGGAGCTACCATCAGCTATACCGAAAATGATTTTGACAAATGCATTGTGGAAGCCATGCGAACCATCGCTCCGGGCATCATCGGTAAAAATGCCCTGATGACGGAAGAGCTGCATCGCTGGTTAATGAACCGTTGCAGCTGGGGTGGGCTGGTTGCCAAGTCGCCTTTTGATATTGCCGCCTGGGATATTAAAGGCAAAAAAGCGGGAATGCCGTTGTTCCAAATGCTGGGCGGTGCACGTAACAAGATGCTGTCCTACTCCTCTACACCGATGTTTGACACCGTGGAAGAGTATTTCCCATTTATTGATGGCTGTATTGAGCATGGCTTTAAAGCCATCAAGCTGCACTGTTACTGCGTGTATGAGAAAGACGTAAAACTGGTGCAGGCGGTTCAGGAGCGATACAAAAATTCCGGCATTGATTTCATGCTGGATACCGCCATGTATTACACCCAGAAAGAGGCTCTGAAAATGGCCAAACTGCTGGAAGAGTATGAGTGGGCCTGGTTTGAGGCGCCGGTGTCTGATTATGATTATAAGTCCTACCAGCGCCTGGTCCGTGAAACCGGTGTACAGATTTCCAGCCATGGTAACTGTCTGCTGACCCTGCCGGAAGTGGCTCACGCCCTGGCAAACGACATGTGGTCTGATGTTCGTCAGGATGCCACGGTCTGTGGCGGTATTACACCGCTGAACAAGTGTTTTGCCCTGGCCGAAGCCCATGGCAAACCTCTTGAAATCCAGAGCTGGGGTTACACCATCACTCAGGCAGCCAACCTGCATGTAGCGCTGGCTCATCATAACTGCAAATACTTTGAACAGGCTTACCCTTACGAAAACTTTGAGTATGGGGCCAAAAATGTCATCCGAACCGGCAAAGACGGCTATGTTCATGCACCCGAGCGTGCTGGATTGGGTGTTGAAATGGATTGGGATGCGGTTAAAGAAGCATCCATTCTCTCCTATTCATTTGAGTAAAGGCGGTCGATAGCCATGAAACTCGATACCTCTGACATTGACCTGAAACTGACCTTTACCAGCTTTAGTGTGGTTCTGCTTCTGGGCATTCTGGCGGTACTCTATCCGGAGTCGGTCAAGGGCACCATGGGTGCGATGCTGGATTTTACCGTAATCAACTTTGGTGCCGGTTTTCTCTGGTATACCCTGTTTGCCACAGTTGCCTTGCTTTACCTGGCGCTTTCCCGTTTCGGTGATATCCGCATGGGAGACAGCAAACCAAAATTCAGCAAGTTCCAGCTGTTTGCCATGGCCTTGTCAGCGGGTATGGGGGCCAGCACCATGTACTGGGGATTCATTGAAAGTGTCTATTACTTTATGGATCCGCAGTTTGGTATTGTCGACCGCCACATGGCCATGGAGTATGCAACAGCCTACAACATGTTCCACTGGGGAGCCGCTGGCTGGTTTATCTACCTGATTGTTGCCATTCCTTTTGCCGTGGTCTTTTATCTGAAAAAGAGCCAGCGCATGAGTTTGAGTGGTGTTATCAACAGCCTGTTTAATGATCGACTGCCAATATGGGCCCAGAAGCTGGTTGACTTGCTGTTTATCATTACCACGCTGGCAGCGACTGCCCTGACCCTGGGTCTGGGCATTCCGATGATCTCGTCCAATATTGCCAGTTTGACCGGTATCCCGAATAACCTGATGCTGGGTATTGGGGTGATTCTGGGGCTGTCGGTGATCTTCTCCCTGAGTTCCTACATCGGGATTGAGAAGGGCATGGCAAGGTTGTCCAGCGCCACCATCTATATCTGTGCATTTTTTGTCGGCCTGATTTTTATTATTGGCCCTTCTGCGCTGATCATGAATAACATGACCAACGGTATCGGCGTTATGCTGACCGAATATCTGCGCATGAGCACCAACACCGATCCATTTGGTTCTACCCTGTTCCCCCAGTACTGGACGGTGTTTTTCCTGGCTAACTGGATTTCTTATTCTCCGGGCGTGGGCGTGTTTATCACCAAGATTATCCAGGGACAGAAGCTGCGGGATGTAATCCTGATTCTGGTCATCGGCGGAACACTGGGCAGTGCCGTTATCTTTGGTATCTGTGGAACCTATTCCATGAACCTGATTGATAGCGGAGTGATTGATGGTGTGAAAATGATTGAAGCCGGGCAACCGACAACACTGGTGAAAGAGATTTTCGACCAGAGTCCGATGCCGATGGTTTTGACGGCCATCTACCTGGTGACGATGATCCTCTTTACCGTGACCACCCTGGATGGCACCTCATACTCTCTGGCGGGTATTGCCACCAAAAAACTGGACGCGGAAGCGAATGTATCGCCAATGTTCCGTTTGTTCTGGTGCCTGTTGCTGACCGCTCTGCCCATCGTCTTTTTGCTGATCAATGCGGATTTGAATATCCTCAAATCATTCCCTGTACTGATCATTGTTCTGATTACGCCGGTGTTCCTGGTGGCCGCGGTTAAAACACTGCAATACCTGAATCAGAATTACCACAGCATTATGGCTCACCAGTTGGAGCAGGATAAGCGTCTTGGAATGGATAACGAGGGATTTGTTGCCAAACCGGCTTAACAGAATTTCAGTATTGATTACCATCTCTTTCCAGGCGGTATTTACCTGGAAAGAGAAGGGATAGGCCATATGCTTGTTCTGTAAAAAGATTAATTCACCTGTAAACAGTTATAATCCACCTTAACAGAGGTTCGCTATACGACAGACCCCAACTGGAAGATTGGCAGGTACATGGCAACAATCAGGCCGCCTACCAGCACACCCAGCACCGACATGATGATCGGTTCCATAAGGCTGGTCATGCCATCAACCATATTATCCACTTCTTCTTCATAGAAGGTGGCGACTTTATCAAGCATCTCATCCAGAGAGCCTGATTCCTCACCGATAGAGACCATCTGGATGGCCATGGCCGGGAATATCCCGGCGCTTTTCATGGCAAACTGTAGCTGCTGACCGGTGGATACATCTTCTTTTATCTTCCTTACCGCATTGGCATAAACGACATTACCTGCAGCACCCGCTACTGAGTCGAGAGCGTCGACCAGGGGAACCCCGGCGGAGAAGGTGGTTGACAGGGTTCGGCCAAAGCGGGCAACGGCGGATTTATCCAGAATTTCACCAATAACAGGCAGCTTTAACATCAGGCGATCCAGGGTATCCCTGGCCGCTTTGGATGACTTCAGTGTCCGTGTTATCAGGAAGCCACCAATAACCAGGACTCCCAGGACGAAATGCCAATAGTTCTGGACAGCTTCTGATATGTTGATGACAACCTGGGTAAAGGCGGGTAGCTCAGCACCAAAGCCCTGAAATACCTCTTCAAATTGGGGGACTACTTTCACCAGAAGAATGACGGTAACGATAATAGCAATGAGGACTACAGCGATTGGGTAGTTCATTGCTTTTTTGATTTTTGCCTTGAGGGCCTCGGTTTTTTCTTTATAGGTGGCGATTCGATCCAGCAGTGTCTCAAGTGCTCCGGACTGCTCACCAGAGGCAACGAGGTTGCAGTACAGCTCGTCAAAATATTCCGGGTGTTGTCTGAGGGAGTCAGCAAACGTACTGCCTGAGGCTACTTCATTCTTGATCTTGCCAACCAGAACCCTCATGGCTTCTTTCTCGATACCGCCGGAGGTTATATCAAAGGCCTGAAGCAGTGGTACCCCGGCCTTCATCATGGTGGCCATCTGACGGGTGAACAGGGCTATGTCCATGGGCTTGACCTTACCCCCATCGCCAAGTCCCAGGGAGAGACCTTTTTTGGCGACTCTGGTCGCCAGGATACCCTGTTTTCTAAGTTCAGCCTTCACCAGCGCAGCACTGGAACTCTGCATTTCCCCTTTCGTCTTTTTGCCGGCTTTATCTTTACCCCGCCAGACAAATGTGACTATTTTGGTTGGTTTTGCGGCCATTGTTTGCGCGATCCATTGCTATTGCCTGATGGGCAGATTATTAGTTTACTTTCACCAGGGTTATATCTGAGCGATCACAAAAACAGATAATCCCCTGGAATTCAGAGCTGATTACTGTTTGTTTCGGTCAAATGCAGATGGTCATTAACCGGCTGTGTATTTTTAATTGAAAACTTCTGTTCGTTTAAGACTATCCACTTCGATAGCTGTCAGGCTTTTCCCCCAGACGCAGCCAGTGTCTATGGCATGGATATTATCATGACCACTGATCCCCTCAAGCGCTGCCCAGTGACCAAAAATGATCTGCTCTTGATAGCAGGGGCTCTTTGCAAAACTGAACCAGGGCGCATAACCGTTGTTCGGGGTGGACCCCTTGTTTTCCAAATCCATTATCCCATGGGCATTACAGAAGCGCATCTGGGTAAAGTAAGCTGCAGTGAGTCGTAGCCTTTTCTTCAACTTAAGCTCATTATCCCATGGTTGAGGTTTACTGTTTTTGAAAATCTTTTTGAGCCATTTGACATGATCTTCAGACTGTAGAGCCTGTTCCAGTTCCCGGGCTTGTTCAATCGCCTGGTCAATACTCCAGATGGGGGGGATACCGGCATGCACCATGGTAATCTTTCTCTGGGCGTCATGGTGCAGCACTGGACGAAAACGTAGCCAGTGGAGCAACTCATCAGCATCGGGTGCTTCCAGTACTTCCGTCAGGGTGTCCTTGCTTTTCTGTTTTCGAATGCCACAGGCCACGGCCAGAAGGTGAAGATCGTGGTTCCCGAGAACGGCTATACAGCTATTGCCAAGACTTTTCAAGTAGCGCAGGGTTTCCAGGGATTTTGGGCCGCGGTTGACCATATCACCTGCGACCCAGAGGACGTCGTGGTCAGGGTCGAACTTGAGTTCATCCAGCAGGTGACGCAGAGGGTCATAACAACCCTGGATATCCCCGACGGCATAAGTGGTCATTGGCGGTTGATCCTTGGTAATCCGGTTGTTAACGTTGCCTATCGATCAAATAGTCGGCTATTCGAACAAAATCGGCAAGGGTCAGCACTTCTGGCCGGGCAGCAGGATCAATGGCCAGTGTTTCAAGCTCTTCTGCCTTGAGGTGCTGCTTGAGTGTATTGCGGATGGTTTTACGCCGTTGACTGAAAGCATCCCGAACTATCTGTTCCAGTTTCAGAATATCTTTACAGGGGTGAGGCAGCTGGTGATATGGGGTCATTCGCACGATGGCTGAGTCGACTTTGGGAGCAGGTTTGAAGGCTCCGGGTCCGACAGTAAACAGGTAGTCTACCTGGCAGTAATACTGGGCCATGATACCCAGGCGACCATAGTGTTTTTCCCCCGGTGTGGCCGCCAGACGCTGAACCACCTCTTTCTGCAGCATGAAAT
>NZ_JAHHPP010000035.1 GCF_024606265.1 Endozoicomonas sp. SESOKO1 | reverse complement strand
CCGCCGTTGTGATCCCCCCCTGCCCCGTGCGAATCAGAGATGGAAACTTTTTTTTGCCCGCCTGGTCAAACTTATTCATAGGTTGATCAAAGGTTGGCTTTCAATAAATATTCCAAAAAGGACATTAAAGTTATGATCTCTTCAGGCATTTCGGGGCCAGTCGGACAGCAAACCTCTTCAAGATCTGAAAATGCTGCATCAGGCCCCGCCGGAGCAATATGGCACGCCATCACCGGTGTATTCAGATATGTTTGCGGCACGACTACCGATGATGTCGAACTGCCTGTCAACAAGGGAAATTCAATAGCCCCCTTGAAAGACCTGAATGACAGGGAAATAAAAGATACATCTTTAAGCCCCCTGCTTTTGCCCAACGCCGATGGTCATGCTAGGTCGTTCAATGAAGTTGTTCGTAGAATCAAGCAAGACAAACAATCCCAGATCATAACGAAGGTAAATACCACTACTACCCGGCAGCTCGAACAAATCATTCACTGCTGCTGCAATCCAGAACAAATCACTACGGAATACTGCAGCTTTTTACAATCTGATGACTTTGCGTATGCAGCGCTCCGTGCATTCCGGGAAAAGAAAATCAGCAGGAATGAATTTGCAACCCTGGTTACCCTGCATGGCATCTACCAGGAAGGCACCCAGGATAACAGTTCATTCAAGATTCGCCACCACAGGTTGTTTGATAACAGGGGAAAAGCCAATAAAGATGCCTGGGACTTCCTGGCGTCTTCACTGCAAAGTTCAAATACACCTGATTCCTTTCCTGCTTTTGATGTGCGCGGCATTATTCACCGCATGACGCTTTTGCTTAAGGATAAACCGCCTGTTGAGGCTGGTTTCTGGATCTACGACTGGCCAGATTTACCGAAAGAGTACGAAGGCCAGCGAACGATACGTCGGGTTCTGGCCGATGATGTTGGCATCAAGTTTTTATTTGGTGGCCAAGGCTCCATGATGTGCGCCCCCATCACGTTGCGTCAGGCCTTTCTGGAGAGTTTTTGCCGGGAAGAAGCCCATGAAATCAATCCAGTGATTGGGATCAGTTCGGTTGAAGATATCAGAACAGGAAGCCTGAAACGGCACAGGGATATGGCAATCCCGTTTCCTGGCCATCCATTGCCAAAAACCGCTGACCATTTACCGGCGCCAACCATTGCCGGATTTCAGTTTCATGACTGGTATCATGCACTACGGGCCAGCATGCTGAAAAATTCTGATATCGATATAATTATTCCTATTGGTGATGCAATTAATACGTTGAAAAAAGACGTTCACAAAGAATATCTCGATTTACAGAAGACCTGGCAAGAAAGGAAAGAAAACTTTGAAAAATATCTTTCTGGCTTGTCACCGGAAAAACAACAGCAGGCAAAAGAAAATAGTCTGGAGCATACAAATATTCTCAAGATGGAGAAAAAACTCAGCACCCTGAAACATAGCAGGATAGCCCTGGGCCAACTGGCATTTTATCTTCATGATTTGGAAACCTTTGAGCCAGTTTCAAATATATCACCATACCATCGTGATGAAGATCTGTTCAAATTTCACTTATCAAATATTCTTTTTCAAATGAACAGACACTCACAAAAACCCTGGCGAAAAACGCTGAGCAATACGGATGCAGCCATTGCTGGCCATAAAATCATACCGATGATTGCCGGAAATCTGACTTTCCCCAAACTACACTACAAGTTTTTCTGTACAATTATCGATTGGCAAGTGGACAATTTATTTCCTGAAGGACTGACAGACAAACAGAAGCAGGAAATAAAAGACAGAAGCAAAGTGTTTATCAAACCGCTGAAGACCATAAAAAAGAGTGGCTGGTAAACCGTGCATTTCACTATCTAATGAGCTGTGCAGGATTACAGATTTAATCACCAGCCAGAATTATGCAGAAGGGTGAACTGCCCTCTCCACAATTGACGTAGAGAATCCATTAATCTCTTTGAAGATGAGATACTTCTTCTTTCTTCTCAATGCGGACCTCACCTTTCTGGGCAATTCTGAAAAGCAATAAATCACAGATCGATTGGAATCAAGGTTAATTCTCGTAGTGGCTGGAACATACCAGTACATAAACTGCTTGCGCTTCGAATAGATCACAGTTCTGGCCTCCAGATGGTTAAGAAAAAATGGGACTATTGATCAATTAGTCAACTTAACCCGGGAAAAGTTCCCCTGAAGACTGCCAAACAGCATCGACTATCCGGAAAAATAATGAAGACAGGCGCTTATTTCTCGAACAACCTGACTATCCTGCAGCCTTTCTGGCGGCCCGAACCTGATCGTAAGCGCCCTGAATTTCCTGGGTTTTTTCCTTGGCAACCGCCATCATTTCCTCAGGCAACCCCTTTGCCACCAGTTTATCCGGATGGTGTTCACTCATCAGCTTGCGGTAAGCCTTCTTTACCTCAGAATCTGAAGCACTGGCTGACACCCCCAGAACATCATAAGCCCGTTTCAGATCCATTCCTGATGTTGATCGGTTGCCACCCGCGCCAGAATGATACCCACCTTGCTGGTAATATTCTCTCTGGGCAATGAACCGTTTGTGAATCTGATCAAATGCAAAGTTACCCACTCCCAGGTTACTGCACACCTGCTTGAATACCGCATGCTCGGAAGGACTCAACCCACCATCGGCATAAGCTGCTGACAGCTGAATCTCCAGAAACATGGGAATGAGCGTGCTGGCACCGGCAACCTCACGAAATGCCCGAAGCGCACCTTCAATGTCGGAAGACGGCTTTTTTCCCTGATTGAAAAGCTCTATTGCCATCCTTCGCTGCTCTCCAGAGAGGCGCATGTTATCCATAATGGCCCGTGCAGTCTCTATCTCGTACTCACTTACCCGGCCATCCGCTTTTGCTACCCGGCCCATCACCAGAAACGTTGCCCGGAAAAAGGCGGTCTGAGCTTTTTGCCGAGAAGCAGCAGAAGCACCGAAAACAGCGGGTCCCTGCCCACCTGAATACGTCCGGTTAATCCAGGAACCAACAAAAGCTCCCAAAATGGCGCCGAAGGGTCCACCGGTCATGAACCCAACCAACGCACCAATTACTATTGCGGTCATGAAGTCCTGCTCTGATCTTGAAGGTTGTTCTGGCTTTGAGGCCGGTCCTGAGGTTGAAGATGATCGTTAAGATAGCCTTCCAGTGCCTGCAGTCGCTCAACAGAACCGACATCAGTCCAGAAACCATTGTGATACTGTCCACTGACCCTGCCCTGTTTCATGGCATCAACCAATAACGGCGCCAGGGCAAAGGTTTTGCCACGCTGACACCCGGCAAACAGAGACGGGGATAGTATGCTGACACCACTGAACGTCAGTCCGGCTTTTTCCGGCATGGCCGCTTTCTCAAAAAGCATCCCCTCCTGAAGACAAAAATCCCCTTCCGGATGAAAATCCGGGTTATCGACCATAACCAGGTGCGCCAGCATGTCTTCAGGAAGCTTCAGGCTTTTCAGACAGACATCCGTATAGACATCCCCATTCACCACAACAAACGGGTCATCACTTTCGCCAGTAAGGCTCCGGGTCAGTAACGGTAAAGCCTTGTAAATCCCACCGCCGGTTTCCAGGGGCACCCCTTCCGGAGAATATTGGATATTCACCCCCCAGCCGACACCTGAACCAAGCGCCGCCTCTATCTTTTCGCCCAACCAGCCGTGATTGATGACCAGTTCCTTAAAACCAGCCTGCGCCAGCCGCTCAATATGATAGGTAATCAGGGGTTTTCCTGCCACTGGCACCAGGGGCTTGGGAATTGACAGGGTAATTGGCCTGAGCCTTTTGCCATAACCGGCGGCAAGTATCATGGCTTTCATGCTCCGGCTTCCTCCATAACCTGTTTCAGCCGTCCATTCACAAACGGCTCAACGCCCTTGTGCAACCACTCGGCATGTTCTCTGAACTGAGGGTACCGCTGACATATAGACAGCACATACCCCAGCGTTCTGGGAATATCGTTAAGATAACCGGGCTTTCCATCACGAAGCCATAGCCTGGAAAAGATACCCAGACACTTCAAGTGACGCTGCAAGCCTGTCAGATCAAACCAGATTTTCAGCTGTTCCCGATCATAGTCTGCCAGCACCGGATGACGAGCTGTAAATGAGGAAAACCAGAGGTCTATCTTTTCTTCAGGCCAGGAGATATAACAGTCTCTCAGTAACGACACGACATCATAAAGCAAGGGCCCATGAAGTGCCCCCTGAAAATCAATCACCCCAATACTGCCATCCGGTGCCAGCATCAGGTTCCGGGAGTGGTAATCACGATGCATTGTACCCCTGGGCTGCTCAAGAACCGTCGTTACCAGGGAAGAAAACAGTTCCGTCAGCTGCTCCGTAATTTGCGGCTCTTCGGTATCAAGGCCCATCAGCGCCCCGAGAAACCACTGGGGATAGAGAGACAACTCAAAGCGTATCAGCGGTTCATCATAGGGAGGCAGGTTATCGGGCAACTGTTTCTGCACGACCAGCAGTGTGTCCAGCAGCTCCTGGTAGCGCTGATCGGCTGTAGAGTCCTGAAGTAAAACCTGCACTGGCGTATCCCCCAGATCCTCCTGAAGCATAAAGCCATGCTCATAATCGACAGCCAACACCTCAGGAACGCGAACCCCACCTGCCCGCCAGCCAGTCGCTATGTCAACAAAGGCTCGTGTGTCTTCTGTGGCCGGAGGGGCATCTACTGCAACCAGAGTGCGCCGGGGGGTCTTGACCCGGTAATATTTTCGAAAACCTGCATCACTGCCAATGGCTTGTAAAGGCATTGAAACACCTTCACCCATGTTCCCATCACATAAAGGACTATTTCCGCCGGACAAGGCTGAAACAACCCATTGAGCCAGTTTTTCCCGGCGGCAAGATGCTTCAGACCGGGGTTCAGGAAAGTTCTGATGCTCTGAATTTGTTGTGGCCAACGATTTTGCTTCCTGTTAAGCGCTGTCTGATCAATACGCAAGACTATCATAGAGGGTTATTCTGGCCTATTGGCGCTTTGACATAAGGTTCCCTGCCCGGTCAAAGATAACGTAAAATCTTCAGGCATTTGACATTTCAGGCTATCGTGTAACTGTCTCCGGTGGATTTACACTGCATTTCCTGTGCAAATGGATATAGAATGTTGCGATTATAATGCAGTTTGCAATTTATGAGGATGAACCTTTTTTCTGCATTAATACTACTGCGCGTCCCGCTGAGCACGCAATGAAACGTCAACAGGCCCTGGAACGAGCAAGTTTATTTTCATGAAAAGCCACCTCATTAGTTATGCTGAAAACGTCAAAGGTTTTGAACCCGTGTTACGGAGACTGTTATTTCTTTTCTCTGTTCCAGCATTCATGAGGTCTGTTCGAGTATCCATGAAGAGCGCTGAATATGCAGCTTTCAAGGTGCCCAATCAACAACACAACACCATTACGTTAACGCAGCTTTTTCTTGACCCGGTTCGCCCAATAAGAATGTTGCCCCAGGATTGCTGAGCTTATGGACATGCATCTGCACCCATTACCGTTTACCCCAAGAGCACTGACACTGGCCATTGCAACCAGTATTATTGCCAGCCAGCCGGTTTCCGGAGTCATTGCCGCTGAACCCCCGGCGGGGCCACAGAGCGAATGGCACTGCCAGACACGGGCTAATGGCCAGTGGCGTTGTGATCCTGCTACAAGCCAATCCATCAAGTTACAGCCGGCAGCCAAGACTAAGCAGCAGGTCAGAAAACCGGAAAGCACAGCGTCGCTTATAAAGTCAGCAACCACCAGGCAAAACGCCACACTTAAACAACAGCTGGACTGGCAACCTATCCAGAACCTGTCGGTACACAAGAGAGCCACAGAGCCTTTCTACAGCTGCGGTGCTTACATTGAGCCATCCAGACCCGGCAAGGACTATAGCGGAGACAGCAATAAGGCACCGATTGTCGCCGAGTCCAATGAGTCCAGTTATGACCGGGATTCTGTTGCCACCTTCAAGGGTGATGTGACTGTCCGCCAGGGCAGCCGGCAGTTTGAAAGTGACAACGCTACGTTGGACAGGAGCCGCAACTATGGCCAGTTTGAAGGCAACGTTCGCTTTCGGGAAAGCGGTGTCCTGCTGGTCGGTGACAAAGGTGATCTTCAGCTCGACAGTGGCCGCGCAACCCTTGAGAACACTGCTTATGTGATGCATGAGCAGAAAGCCCGCGGCAGTGCTGAGCGCATCGTCCGCAATGAAGACGCAACCCTTGAGTTGTCTGACGCCACCTACACCACCTGTCCGCCGGGTGATAAAGGCTGGCAGCTGTCCGGGCAAAACGTCACGCTTGATATGGACAGCGGCCAGGGGTTGGCGAAAAATGCGGTGGTTCGAGTACAAGGCCTGCCAATCCTCTACACGCCGTATCTGTCTTTCCCCATCGATGATCGCAGAAAATCCGGTTTCCTTTACCCTACGCTATCTCAAAGCAGTGATAACGGTTTCGACTTTTCGATCCCTTACTACCTGAATATTGCACCAAACTATGATGCAACCCTGACGCCCAGATATATGAGCAAACGGGGATTGATGCTGGAGAACGAATTCCGCTATCTCACCGGTAACACTCAGGGTGAACTGGGAC
>NZ_JAHHPP010000350.1 GCF_024606265.1 Endozoicomonas sp. SESOKO1 | reverse complement strand
AGTACAGAAAGACCCCGAAAAAAGAAAGCTACAACTAAGGGGTCTCTGACCAACAATGACAACAAGTCACTGAAGACAGGGAAAAAAGACGGTAAGTCTAGCTTGACGATCAAGCGTAAAACTATGGGTGGTACTGGTAGCAAGAGTTCAGGTATCGCAGTCTAGGTAAAGCATGTCTCCCAAGAATAAGAATAACAAAGACGGGAGAGAGCTAAGTGATGCCTCAAGTCGCTATACGAATCTTGAGGCAGACAGGATGCCCTTTCTTGATAGAGCAAGAGAATGCTCTAAATTGACCGTCCCTTCCCTGCTTCCTGCAAGTGGCCACACAGGACACTCCAACTTACCAACTCCCTTCCAGTCCATCGGTGCTAGAGGGGATGAACCCATGCACATAATTTAATCCTTAACGTAAAACGTCATGCTTCTCTTCCTGTTGCTCTTTGAGCTTGGCTTTAAGAGTTTTAATGACGTGATTGATACCTTCAGAGAACATAATGTCTCGGTCTGAGACCTTGGGGTCATAGTCCTTTCGTGGAAACATATTGGCCTCCAAGTGTTCTATGAGTGCTTCATGTTGGATGAAGTTAAACTTTAAGTTAGACATAAGACCCTCTGAGTCTTTAAGGTAGGATTAAAGGCTGGAGTACAGAAACAGTGTCAGAAGTCCATCGCAAACTCTGTTGCCGAGTCTGTGCTGAAGTTGCAGGCACAGCGTAGAGTTTACCCTTCTCGGTAGGCGTGTAGCTTCTACCGCCACAAATACGCTGTTCCGTCTGAAAGCCATTCGCAATCAGCAGCTTATTAACATCGTTAGGCTTGAGCTTCAATCGATGACCAATCTCGGTAACTGTCAGTTGCAAACAGTTATCAGACTTCTGTTCCACCACATAAGAAAGACGCAGGACTTCATCATGCGCTATTTGCAGTATTTCTTGTGTGGTCAGGGGTTTGCTTTGAGGTACTTGTGTCTTTAGCCGTTGCCATTCGTCATACACTCGAGCTTGCAGTTCATAACTATATGACATAGCCATTAGGCAGGCTTCACGTTCAGGCAGATGATAGCAAGGGTTTTGCTTACCATTGGTGGCAATATAGTAGCCCCGAAAATTTGGGGCTACTTCTTCTCCCAATACTTTCAATACCTTAGCCATAAAATGATCGTGACGGACACTGACCACTTCAGCCAGATCAAGGCTACTCATGGTCATTGTATCTGTATCAATTTTCAGTAGGGCAGTCTGCATTCCTTCAGGTTCTCCAGAATAGATTGAGCAATAGCGAATTCATCACCAAAAGTATCCCACTCGTAGGTCAGTAACCTTGAGCCATACTCACGGCAAATCTGAGGAAGACAAGCCTCATGGTATAAGTGGATGTCCCGCATGTAAGACACTGGCATAGACATTTCGGACTCACGACCACGACTAACCATTCTGTCATAGCTAATGTACGGATTGGTCTTCAGGTAAACGCAGGCTTCAACGAAGGGATACTCTTCAAGCCGAGACTTGATGTTGTAGAAGTACTTCAGGTATTCGCCTGTAGGACATTCCATTGACAGCATGTTTGCCTGAGAGAAGATGATGTCTGAGAATAGAGAACGCTCAATGACGTAATTAACGTTACGAGGTAAGTCTTTGACCAGCCGTGATCGACGCTCAGTGATATACATTTGGAAATCAAGACGGGCTTCAGTGCTATTAGGATTAGCGTAGAAGACATCAAGCAATCTCAGGAACTCAGGGTCATCAAGCGGTTCTTGAATCTGTTCCCATTTAAAGGGAGTGACAATATCAAATTGATTCAGTGCGTCTACGAGCTTAGGAAGCAGCGTAGATTTACCAGCACCGATATTAGCCTCCACTGCAATGAATTTGTTTTCTTGTTTAACCATTAAAGTGAATCTCGCAGCGAGGCGAATAGATTTCGTCCCCGATTATAATTGTTGTTTCTACGTTATTATCTCCAAGCAACTTGGAGTACTCAGCTTTAAGACCACAAACATCACAGCGAGCATATAATTGCTCTACTTCATCAGCGATATTCATTAGGTCTAAGTGGCGAGCAAATTGATTTCCACGGTAATCTTTATCCAGACCGAAGAACTCTAAGTCAGAACCATTAGCCTCTGCAAAGTGCAGAATAGCTTCAAGTAGCTCTAAGCTCAGGAATTGGGTCTCATCTATAAAGACAATGGAGGGAGGAGTACGAAGGAAGGCAGCAGACACATCATAGACAGAGCCTACAGTGACACAGGGAACTTCAAGACTTGCACGAGAGCGTACAGTGTCCACGTTACGAGTGTCAGTAGCAGGCTTCAGGACTAAGATATTAGCGAATGAGAGACCATTAAGACTCTCTTCGTTTACTCTGTTGCAGAGCTTTTGTGTCTTGCCTGACTTCATACTCCCATACGTATAGGTTATATGGGAGTTAAAGCACATTGTTATTCTACTTCGGTGAACTCCATTCGGGAGTGGTTACTAGCTCCTCAGCCTCACTCTGAGTCAGCAGCTTGGCATAAGGGGCATTCTCAAAAATACCTGTAACAATACCTCTAGTACCATCAAGAGAGAGCCTTGGATTGTTTGGAGGGCTAATTATTTCAGGCAACTCCATGTCGTCTTTAAGTAGGGCTACTTGCCGTTTCAAAGTGGACATAGAGAATACTGTGTAACGCTTTGTGTTCTCCATGATACTACTCCCGAGCGCCCAGCAGCGGCACCCATAGGGACTCCGTACCGAAATTAATTGCCTGCCCGTGATGACCACCTAAAACATCCTCAATCTCTGTAGCGCCGGGCATAGTCTCCGAGCGAATAATCATGGGGTAAAACCGTGAGTTGCCGGGGTTGTCAAGGTCAGTTAGCTTGATGTTAGTCAGTTGCCCTTTAAAACTTTGTACTGTCTGATGGGACGATCTCCCCCCCAAACGATTCGTTCTGCCGATACCCGCTTTGATCCCGAGGACCTTTACGTGATGGGGACCATTGGGTGTAAACCGCTTGTCTTGTATCTGAACGCCGTCCACAAATACCTGAACCCATCGAGCATCAAATCTTAAAGTGTTACTTCCACCATCAATTACGACATAATTCCTGGGGCTGTGCGTATCGTAAATATATTTCCACGACTCAAACGGCAGGGAATACATATCACATTCGACTTCATACGCGCCAGCGGGTTGCCACTCAGGAATCTCAATGAAACTATTGACCCCATTGTGATTCAACGTCCACTGCACGCCTGACGGGTCAGGTTCATGTCCGTTCTTAGGTATACCCATAGAC
>NZ_JAHHPP010000349.1 GCF_024606265.1 Endozoicomonas sp. SESOKO1 | reverse complement strand
GCGGATTTTATCACCAAGGCAGGTAAAGAAGCGCTGCAGCTGGCTGAACGTAATGCCATCCTTGAGCTGAAAGACTATCTGCTGGAAAAATTCTCTGACCAGATCCGTGCGGTGGTCAGCCATTCCATGGAAGGCGACAAGCTGCTGGAAGCGATGATTCTGGAAGTCGCTGGCCAGAACAACCTGCGTGGCGAAAACAACATCGAAGTTATCCTGCCCAGAAAAGTCATCGGCGTGGATGAACTGCGTGACAATCCTGAGCTTCTCAAGGCCGGTGGCCTGCTGGAGTTCGCCATGAAGCGTGCCAGTGATATGCTTCAGGACGGTGTGACGTTCACCGTTGGTGGTGCTGGCCAGAGTGGTATTGCGTTCCGTCTGAAAGACAAGGATATCCAGGTAGAGCTGACCGATGAAGCGGTTGCTGCGGTTCTGCTGAAGCACCTGCAGCCACGTTTCCGTGCCCTGCTTGAAGGCATTATTAAATAATTGGTGGTGTCAGTTCGTGATGGCAAATTAATGTTTGCCATCACGCTCATGTTAAGGAGTAGTCCCTGAATAAGTTCCATGATTGTGAGCCTGCGAACCCTGATCGGCCTGAGCCTGTCGAAGGGCATAAACACCGGACCCACGAGATAGATCGTGCCAGGCACCCTTCGACTCCGCTCAGGGTGAACGGACAGGGGCTTCTTCATCAGACTCTTCATCGGACAATGCTTAGGGGCTGCTCCCAAGGAGAATGCCATGGCTGAAAATGCCTACTATACCCTGCTGACATCGCTGCCGCATATTGACTCACTGTTTAACAGCAAGATTACGCCTATCTCCCGAATCCAGCTGGACCGTCGTCTGGCCATGCTGTCCACGGCAGATCGTGAAACCCTGGTTAAGGTCGAACAGCTGGTTCACTGGAGCCATCTGGGCGAAGAGATCAAAGAAGAGTATTTGATCAACCTGGCAGAACGGCTGTTGCAGGAGTTGGACAGTCCTGACCTGAAAGAGCTGGTGAACTGGCGTCTCGATATGCGGACCATTGCTGCGGCCCTGAGACGAAAGGCCAATGGTATACAGGCTCCAACGTCTGCGAAATGGAGTTACGGTAGCCGCTACGCCTACATCCGCAATAACTGGAATCATCCAACCCTCGGTTTGCAGCATGCATTCCCATGGATTCCGGTGGCGGTTGAATGCCTGAGTAAAAAAGACTACCTGACGCTGGAAAAAACAGTGATGGAAGCCGTGTGGAACAAGCTGAATGAGCTTGGTGCCAGACATCGTTTCGACTTTGAAGCTGTGGTGATCTATCTGCTTCGCTGGAACCTGGTGGCGCGCTGGACCTCCTACAATGGCGAAGAGGCAGTGGTTCGGTTTAATGAGCTGACCCAGCAGGCATTGGGCGAGTTTGCCCACCAATTGCCGGGTTCCCCGGATTAAACGTCAACAGGACTGTCTTGACCTCATTTTACTGAAACTTTTATAAGCCGCTGTCCGCCACCCGCAGCCCGAAAAAGCAGAAACCGAATGTGCTTTTACGGGCAACGGGAAACGGGCAACGGAAAGCGATCAGAGTAATCAACACAGTTCCCTCGTTTACGATTTACGACAACGGTTATACACATGACTGAAGAGACAAAAACAGATCTGATGCAACAGGCCTCTGCCCGGGTGGTAGCGGTGATGGGTGATATCATCACCATCGAGAGCATCCCGGTGGCTACATCAGGCAAAAAAGATGGTGCGAAAAAGCCGCTGGTCAAGAACGAGGTGGTCTATGTACTGCCAAGCCGTCGCGCCAATGAAGCGGTGGAAGAGCAGCTGATGGCCGAGATTCTCCGTGTTCGCGGTAACACGGCGGATATCCAGGTGTTTGAGGAAACCCGTGGCGTTGCTGTCGGTGACCTGATTATTCAGACCGGGCACATGCTGTCTGTGGATCTGGGCCCTGGTATTCTCAGTATGATTTACGACGGTCTGCAGAACCCGCTGGAGCGTCTGGCTAATATGCATGGCCGCTTCCTGCAGCGTGGTGTCCAGGTTGAGTCCCTGGACCGTACCCAGAACTGGGCATTCACTGCCGTGGCTAAAATCGGCGATAAACTCCGTGCCGGTGAAACCTTTGGTACCGTTCCGGAAGGCCGCTTTACCCACAAAATCATGATTCCTTTTGATACCGTGGGCGAAGTGGAAGTGGTCTGGATTCAGGAAGGTAACTTCTCTGTTGACACCGTGGTGGCCCGGGTGAAAAACCATAAGGGTGAAGAAATTCCCCTGACCATGTACCAGCGCTGGCCGGTGCGTAAGTCAATCTCTGAAACCCTCGCCGCCAAAGGCAAGACCGAGCGTCTTTACCCTAACCAGCCGCTGATCACCACCACCCGTATCGTTGATACCTTCTTCCCGATTGCCCGTGGTGGCACCGGCTGTATCCCCGGACCTTTCGGTTCCGGCAAGACAGTACTGCAGCACGGTTTCTCCCGTTACTGCGATGCGGATATCGTTATTGTCACGGCCTGCGGTGAGCGTGCCGGTGAGGTAGTAGAAACCATTGAAGAGTTCCCGCACCTGCAGGATCCAAAGACCGGCGGTGCCCTGATTGACCGCACGGTAATCATCTGTAATACATCGTCCATGCCGGTGGCTGCCCGTGAAGCCTCCATCTATACCGGTCTGACACTGGGTGAGTACTATCGCCAGATGGGCTATAACGTTCTGGCCCTGGCTGACTCCACTTCCCGCTGGGCCCAGGCCATGCGTGAAACCTCTAACCGTCTGGAAGAAATCCCCGGAGAAGAAGGCTTCCCTGCCTACATGGACTCTGCCATCAAGGGGGTTTACGAGCGTTGTGGCGTGGTGCGCAACGAAGACGGTGACGAAGGCTCCCTGACCATGATCGGCTCGGTATCACCGGCCGGTGGTAACTTTGAAGAGCCTGTGACCCAGGCGACCCTGAGTACCGTAAAGGCATTCCTTGGTCTGTCTTATGATCGTGCTTACAAGCGCTTCTACCCGGCGATTGATCCGCTGATCTCCTGGTCCCGTTACCTGGATCAGCTGGAAGACTGGTACTCCAAAAACCTGTCACCGGAGTGGGTCAGCAACGTCAGGGAGATGCAGGAACTGCTGGTACGCGGTGACAGCATCAACCAGATGATGCAGGTAACCGGTGAAGAGGGTATTACCCTGGAAGACTACGTGACTTTCCAGAAGTCTTACATGCTGGACATGGTGTATCTGCAGCAGGACGCTTTTGACGATGTGGACGCTTCCTGCCCGATCCATCGCCAGCAGGAAAACTTTGACCTGGTGGTGAGCCTGATTCGTCAGCAGTATAACTTCAGCGAGAAAGAAGAAGTGCGTGATTACTTTATCAAGCTGACAGGCCTGTTCAAGAACATGCACTATGCCCATCACGGATCTCCTGAATACAACAACTACATGAACCGTATTCAGGAGCTTCGCAGCCAGTATGCGATGGGTGCCTTAGCTGCATGATGCCAGTGGCATAAGGCGTTCCTTTTAAGCCTGCCGACGATGTCGGCAGTGCTTTCTCCAGTCATTATTTTCCCTGTCATTTTCCATTAGCGCCGGTATTCCCTTGTTTTTTGGTTTGAACCTTTTGATTTTTTAAATGTCCACATCCAATAAAAGTTTGGTCTACTAAAAATAAAAGCCGGTGTACTATGGATAACTATACAGTTTCAGGCTCATCTGCCCCCTGCCTCGTCCAGACTCACCCTGCTTATCCACAAGAACGTTCCAGTGCCAGTATGGGTTCCCACCGTGTTACACCCTGTGAACATATTGACCTGTCAGACATGGCTTCCGGCGCAACCTGTAGCGAATATGGCAGGTTGCAACGTCTGGTTGGGACGTTGTCGGTCGGGACTTTATCTACCCGGAAAGTCTCTGGCGTCCCAGCCCAAAATCAGGCAGTGACAACAGCGGTTCATCATGCCTTGAAGGCATTTTTGGAAAATGATATCGGGCTTTGCCGGAAATTTGTGCAGCCACCCAATCCTGATTGTGATAACAGTTATGCTCCCCGGGTAATTAGATTTTTTCCTGTTGTCGCAGGTATTCTGATCGATGCCCTGCTTGGAAAAAGGGTGCCTGTCACTGAAAGCGATGATGGACTGGTCGGTGATGTATTAAAAGACAGTGAGGTAAAGGCTGTTTTTTTTCAGCTGATGGATGCCACTTTTTTCGGGCTGTCTGGATCCAGGAAATCCATGGCAAATAAACTTCTTGGCACCTTTAAGCACCACCCGGATGGAACCTATGATGCCATCGTCGATGGCATAATCAGCCACAGGAAGTCCCTGCCGGAATTACAGGTTGCCATGGACAGGCATCCACTTACCCGGGGATTTCCTGCATGCTATTTGCCAATGCTGTTTGGTTCCATGGACGACTATTTTCTGGGGGCCGATGCCCAGAACTTTGCCGCCAATACGGTTCATAATCTTTGTACAGGCTTTGCAGGCCTGTTGGAACGTTCGCTTCGTGGTGATCTGCAACCGGTGAGTCTTGAGATATTGCATCAGATTCATCAACTGCTGACGAAAGATGTCAAGACCTGGCATGGAAGTTCCCTAACGCCAACCAATGTTTTTGGAACAACGCATCTATTTGATATCCCAAAAGAAAAGTTTACCTCGTCTGGTTACGAGGAAATGATCCTGTTCACTCACGTTTGTGATCAAGAATATGATGAGATGAATGAAATTTCTCCTGAAAATCACCCGGTTTTTAATATTCGTGGGTATGTTTCGCCAAATGATAAGTGCCCCGGTAAGGTCACTGTCAGAACTTTTAGTGTGGATCCTGTCAAAGGTGCTATTCGCAGGACAAAACTATTGAAAAAAGTGCTGGTTGACTACAGTAAAGCACTGGAAATCACTTCGGAGCCGACAGCCGTTCGTTTTGCCATTGCCTGGCTGACAAAGCGTTTGATGTTTCTGCACTATTTTGCTGACGGCAATGGCAGAACGATCGTTTACCTGATTAACCGCGAGCTGCTCAGACATAATCAGCCCCCGTCCATTATTCTGGATGCCGACTCGATTACCGCGAAATCCGCCACTGAGTTTGCCCACATCATAATGGAAGGCCAGCGTCGTTTTATGGGCATACAGGCCAATAAATACCCAACGTTCTTTAACCCACGAATTCCCTGCTTTTATGACCAGGCAGAGGGTAAATTATTAGAATATTTAGGAGGCTGTCCGAGAATAGCGCCCGACTGGGCGTCCCCGTAGCGAGGATGGCAGAAAATTGAGG
>NZ_JAHHPP010000348.1 GCF_024606265.1 Endozoicomonas sp. SESOKO1 | reverse complement strand
AAGCCACGACCACCAAAGCACCAACTACCGAAGCCACGACCACCAAAGCACCAACCACTGAAGCCACGACCTTTACAGCAGCGAGCGTTACATGTACAGGAAATTCCCAGGTCAATCCGATATGTTGTAATGACCCCCACCCAGTATTCACAATACAAATCCCATCCTGGTTGAGCGATCCAGACGGAGTAGTTCCCACAGATGGTTCTTTAATGTGCACCCATAGTAATTCATCACAGTGCACCAATAAATCTCATTTACTCGCTATGAAAAGAATCGAATACACTAGAATGGGAGGCGAAATCTATGTTTCAATGGATTCTTTTTGTCAATCCAAAGGGTGGGGTAGTGCTAACTTTACAGTTGCACCAGCGCCTGTTACAACGGCGTTACCTGGCCGAAATGTAACCACCAAAGTACCGATCGCCAATACTACGACCACTAAAGCCCCAAAAGCCCTGACCAGCGAAGCCTCGACCACCAAAGCCCCAACCACCGAAGTCCTGACCAGCGAAGCCTCGACCACCAAAGCCCCAACCCCAGAAGTCCTGACCAGTGAAGCCTCGACCACCCAAGCCCCAACCCCAGAAGCCCTGACCAGCGAAGCCTCGACCACCCAAGCCCCAACCTCAGGAGCCCTGACCAGCGAAGCCTCGACCTCAGGAGCCCTGACCAGCGAAGCCTCGACCACCAAAGCCCCAACCACCGAAGCCCTGACCAGCGAAGCCTCGACCACCAAAGCCCCGGCCACCGAAGCCCCGACCTTTAGACCGAGTTAATCCAATATGTTGTAATTCGAACAACAACCCATATTGGACCAGTGCAGGAGAGCATCAATCCTCTTATGCCCTGGTTGCCATGACTATCACCGTGCCAAATCCGGCTGGTTCGGTTTCCAGTCGGAAAAATGCCTCTCCTTCCACAGCCGCACTTTCACCCGCCAGATATATACCGCTGATCCCAGCACACCATGCATTCCCACGCAGAGCATGGGAGCAAGGACTCCAAGGTTTGCCCCCCGATGATAAGCAAAACGAGTCAGAGCTCCCCTTCGTTGTGAAGATCAATAATATCACTCTCAGCCTGACGACTATCCTCATTACGACTGGAGGCCAGCTGCTCCAGATAATCATCATTAATATTACCGGCCACATAGCGTCCATCAAAAACAGAGCAGTCAAAATCTTCAATGGCCGGATTGAGGGAGGAAACCGCTTTCTTGAGATCATCCAGATCCTGAAAAATCAGCTTATCCGCACCAATCAGTTCACAAACCTGCTGATCCGTACGACCATGGGCAATCAGCTCTTCCCGGGTCGGCATATCGATGCCATAGACATTGGGATAACGAATGGCGGGGGCCGCTGAACAGAAATACACCTTCTTTGCCCCGGCATCCCTGGCCATCTCAATAATCTGCTCACAGGTGGTGCCACGGACAATGGAATCATCCACCAGCAGCACATTCTTACCGGCAAACTCCTGGTGAATGGCATTCAGCTTCTGGCGAACCGACTTCTTGCGAATGGCCTGACCGGGCATGATAAAGGTCCGGCCAATATAGCGATTCTTGACAAAACCCTCCCGATAAGGCAGGCCCAGGCGAGTTGCCATCTCCAGGGCAGAGTTTCGGCTGGTATCCGGAATGGGCATTACCACATCAATATCATGGTCAGGCCATTCCCTAAGGATTTTATTGGCCAGGGTCTGCCCCATACGCAGCCGGGACTGATAGACATAAATACCATCCAGACTGGAATCCGGGCGGGCCAGATAAACGTACTCAAACAGGCAGGGAGTGAGTTCACCAGGCACGCACTGGAAACTATGGAGCTGACGCTGCTCATCAATATAAATGGCTTCACCCGGAGCAACATCACCCACCAGCTCAAAGTCCAGGGCATCAAGAGCCACCGATTCTGAGGCCAGCATGTATTCCGTACCGTTCCCGGTTTCCCGCTTGCCGTATACCAGTGGCCGAATGCCATTGGGATCCCGAAAACCTACCATGCCATGACCGTTAATCAGGGCAACAACTGCAAAGCCACCCTCACAGCGCTGGTAAACGCCGGTTACCGCCCTGAAAACGTCTTCTGCCCGGGGTTTATGTTTGCCCGCTTTTGCCAGCTCATGGGCAAAAACATTCAGCAGGATTTCAGAGTCGGAGTGGGTATTAATATGGCGCAGGTCACTTTCAAACAACGACTGTTTAATATCATCCGCATTGGTCAGGTTGCCGTTATGGGCTAAAGCGATGCCATAAGGAGAATTTACATAAAATGGCTGAGCTTCGGCTGAACTGGACGTACCCGCCGTCGGATAGCGAACATGCCCAAGGCCCGAGCAGCCATTAAGCCGCTTCATGTGGCGGGTACGAAAAACATCCTTCACCAGCCCGTTATCTTTACGCAGGAAAAAGCGACCATCATCCAGAGTCACCATTCCCGCAGCGTCCTGCCCCCTGTGTTGCAGCACAGTCAGCGCATCGAACAACAGCTGGTTAACATTCACCGTTGCCGAAATACCGACAATTCCACACATGCACTCATCCTCAGGATTGATCAGCTGAAAACGTTATCGGAACTGGCAGCAAATGATTAAAATTGCCTGTTCAATCATCTGAACAACCACTGTCCCCGATAACGGAAAGCCTGAAATCATACGCTAAATGATAGGGTTACGAAAACTGCTACATACCCTGAGACTGATAAATCGAGAAAAAGTTTTGAAGAAAAACCATTAGCTAATCAGCTTTGCATCAACGGCCCCATAAGATCAACCACCGTCTGCTTGGACCAGTCAGCCAGCAGCATAAAATGGGGCAACAGCACCGACTGCTGCCAGGCCTGGTCCTGCTCCAGGGGAGCCAGCGTCAGCAGACCAACGAGAATTGTTACCAATAAACAACCACGCAAACCGCCAAACGCCATGCCCAGAATACGGTCAGTACCCGACAGCCCCGTCACCTGAACCAGTTCAGCGATAATACGATTCACCAGCGCACCCACCATCAGCATTGCAACAAACAGCAAAGCGCAGGCCGCCATTACCCGAATTGATGGGGTTGCTATGTAATCAGTCAATCGTTCTGACAGGGCCCCACCAAACGACCAGGCGACAAAAATAGCGGCCAGCCAGGTCAACAGGGAGAGAACCTCTTTAAAAAAACCGCGTTTCAAACTGATCAGCGCGGAGATGATAACAATACCGGCGATCAGCCAGTCAATCCAGGTGAAAGTCAATACCTGACTCCTTAACAAAAAACGGAACCATGCTATGCTGGCAACTGTCCAAAACGTGGTAATTATGCAGGTAATCAACAGCCGTTCAATATAGAACAGACACTTCATTTAACGACAGTAAGATAGCGCAGCAGGGAAAAATCATGAAACCGCCCATAATATGCCAGCCAACCTAACAACATGGGGTTTAGCTAACTGGCCATTTGAGCGATGTTCATCTCCGTTCGCATTCTGACTTGCAGCTTGCGAATTTTCCGTCGCATGGCTTTTTGATTTACTTTGCTGACTGCTGGCCCTCACTGCCAATGCTCTTAACATCAACAGCCTGAGGCGGTTTGGAGCCAGTTTCCGACAACAGACTTCGGTGGACCTACCACCATCTCCTCCATAGCTTTCCACCAAAAGGTTTGTCTAGGACAGCAAACCAACTAGACTATATAAAGTCTTAATTAAGTCTTACCATGAAGGAAATACGGATGAAACTCTCACAACAAGTCAAGCCCATCAGCTACCTGAAAGCCAACGCAGCCGAGGTACTGAATCAGCTGCAAGAGAGCCGGGAACCACTGGTGATCACCCAGAATGGTGAAGCCAAAGCCGTTATTCAGGATATCCACAGTTATGAGGCACTGCAGGAAGATATCGCCCTGTTAAAACTGCTTGCCCTTGGCAAACAACAGCTGGCCGACCAACACACCTTTACGGCAGACAGTGTAATGGCCGATATCGATCAGCTCCTGATGGATGAGGCTCCTGATAATAACCGAGGCGATAACAATAACGATAATGAACCACAAAACAGTAAAGGAGAATAACCGTGACAAAGGTTATTCTCACTCAGGATGCCCGACAGGACATACTGGATATTATCGCTTACACCAGAGACCACTTTGGCAAACCCCAGGCAGTGAAATTAAGGCGGACCTTTAATACTGCCTTGCAAAGCCTCAAGGACCAGCCCTATAAAGGAGCCAAAGTTCCCGAATTGACCCGATTCGGGAATACCGAATACCGGCAACTGGTAAGGAAACCTTTTCGTATTATTTATCTGATCACTGAGGCCGCAACAGAAAATAACCAGCACATCACCGTTGCCATATTGCTCTGTGTCGATGGGCGGAGAAATTTCAGCACATTATTACAAAAACGGCTGTTCAGGAGTTGAACCCTGTTCAGGCCATTAAAAATTTTCCTTGACTTAATTCAAGAATTAAAACCTGACCCCGGTTTACCATGGAACAAATCAATATCAGCGAACTACGGGCCAACCTGTTAAGTTATTTAAAAAAAGCCCAGGCAGGCCAAGCTTTCCAGGTCACTTCCAACGGTGAAGTACTGGCCACCATCTCGTCTCCCGATACCTTGAAACAATCAGCCAGACAAGCACTCGATGAACTGGCCAAAGATGCAAAACTGGATGACATTATTACAGGCTCCCATGAGACTTGGGATGCCAACCAATGATCATTCTGGATACATGTGCCTTTATCTGGGATCCGCTCAGACATCTAAGTTCGAGGATGAAGCAAAATTGGCTCCCATCCTTGGCAGAAATTAGACGTACTATATTGCGTACGTAGCAGCACAAGTATCAGGAGAAACAACCATGAGCAGATACAGCGCCAGCGAAGCCCGTGCAAACCTGTACCGGCTGATTGATGAAACCGCCCAAAACCATAAGCCAGTGCTTATTACCGGCAAACGTAATTGCCAACGACTTATTGCTCACCGCCAAACTGCAGCAACATGTCATCGGTGGCCAGCCTCTGGTACGGCCAGCTCACTTCTTGTACCCCCAACTTATAACCAATGAGCTATAAAAGAAGAACAGTATTAAGGAGCGTCAAGAATCAAGACCCAGTTTTCCCGGCTTTTCTTGTCAGGCTTGCTTGACGTAGAATAACTACGCACTGCGCAAACCTTTCGTGCGGCTGACGTTTTTCTGAGCCACTGAGTCTCGCAAAGAAACTTCAACAGCCCCTAATGGTTAACATGACCAGACAACCAATATTTAATCAGGGACTGGTACGGTATATCCCGCTTATTAGCCTCAATTTTGATGCTTTCAAGCAAGCCTTCAGGCAGACGCAGGGAGATGGTTTTTGTTGATGGTTTCAAGTTAGGCAGAGAAACACTTTCAGCCTGACTCCAGTCTACATAGGGCGTTGAGTCATGCTTTTCCCAAAATTCCCTTTCTTCAGCTTCATTCTTAAATTCAGGTGTTTTGCTCATAAAATGCTCGCTCCTTTCGATGCATGTCTCTGGCGGAAATCACACGAATATGTGTGTCATCCTTTCTCAAAGTAAATGTGATGTGAAGCAAGCGATCATTGGAAGTTCGTCCTAAAGCATGAAAGCGCAGCTCTCTATCGCTATGTTTTTTATCCTTCACCATCAAAAGTGGTTTGTTAAAAAACACTTGTTCAACCTCTGCTTTTGCAACGCCATGTTTATCTACGCTTTTTCTCTCGTTGCCTGCATCCCAGTCAAATCCAATGATTTCTGACCAATCAATCATTTATGTATACCCCTCCAATATACACAAATATAAGCCAGTTGATTGGAAGCCACAAGTTTGATGACACCTGAGCCAGCCAATTCAAGAATCAAGATCTGACCCCGGTTTTTCTCGGTTTTTCTTGACCCCGGTTTTTCTATTGCCCGTACCCGTTTTCCGTACCCGTTACCCGTTACCCGTAAAAGAAAAGACTAAAGCTTTTACGGGCAACGGGTACGGGCAACGGGAACGATCTTTTACAGGCAACAGGAACGATCTTTCAAGAAACTTCATCCTCAACCGCCCGCCGCCCCGGATGCCGATAAAGCCAATCCACCACCTTACTGCTGGGCGCATAACCATTGACATAGCGCAACAACAACTCCCGGGTAATGCTATAGCGGTGCTCCTTCAGGCTCTCGGCCATCTCAGACAGCACAACCTTCAGCTGCTCCCAGGCCAGCAATTCCTCAAAGGCCCGGCTGATACGGGGGTGAATGGTGCCCTCAACGTTATCGCCGATTAACAGCTCTTCATACAACTTCTCGCCGGGGCGAAGGCCGGAAAAACGGATTTCAATATCCCCGTCCGGATGAAATTCATCCTTTAAAGACAGGCCGGAAAGGGAGATCATCCGTTTTGCCAGATCAACAATTTTTACCGGATCACCCATATCCAGCACAAATACATCGCCCCCCTGCCCCATGGCACCGGCCTGAATCACCAGCTGGGCGGCTTCCGGAATGGTCATAAAATAGCGGTTAATTTCCGGATGAGTCACCGTAACCGGCCCGCCGGTACGGATCTGCTCCCGGAACAGGGGAATCACCGAACCGCTGGAACCCAGCACATTACCAAACCGCACCATGGTAAAACGGGTATTATTGGCAATCACCGTGCCCGGCGTGGACCCGAACAGCTCCGGCTGAAACAGCCGGATCTCTTGCTCATTACTCAGGGCCTGCAACACCATTTCCGCCAGGCGCTTGGAAGCCCCCATCACATTGGTGGGTCGCACCGCCTTATCGGTGGAGATCAGCACAAACTGCTTAACACCCGCCAAAATGGCGGCCTGGGCAGTATAAAGCGTACCCATCACATTATTCCGCAACCCCTGGGAGACGTTATACTGAACCAGCGGCACATGCTTGTAGGCGGCAGCATGATAAAGGGTCTCGACCTGGTAGGTGTTCATCACATCCAGCAAACGCACCGGGTCATTAATCGACCCCAGCACCGAAATCACCGGAATATCCAGCCTCAGCGTGCGGATGGTACCCTGCAGTTCCTGATCAATGGTATAAAGGTTAAACTCCGAGTGCTCCAACAGCACCAGCATTTTCGGCTTTCTGACCAGTGCCTGCCGGGCCATCTCGGAGCCAATGGAACCACCCGCTCCAGTAACCATAACCACCTGGTCAACAATATCCTGTTCCACCAGCTCGGCAATGGGAGCCACTTCATCCCGGCTCAGCACATCGCCAATATCCACTTCCATAATCTCCTGCACCCGGGCCCGGCCACTGGCCAGGTCCTGAATACCGGGCATGGTTTTAATGGGCAGGCCAAAGGTTTCCAGATGCCGGACAATCTCCCGCCGCCGCTGACGACTGGCCGATGGAACAGCCAGCAGCACCTCCTGGGCACCGGTTTGCAGAATCAGACGGTCCAGTGCATCCGGGGCAAATACACGACAACCCGCGATGGTTCGCCCCCGTAGACGCACATCGTCATCAATAAAAGCCACCGGACGAAACGCCCTGGAATGCTCCAGTGCCTCAACCAGCTGGTTACCGGCCTCCCCTGCACCATAAACCGCCACCGGCTGGCCCCGCAGCTCATGACTCTTGGCTTGGGGCAACTTAATGGGGGCAAAAAGAATATCCCGCAACCTGAAGCCCCGCAGCCAGAAGCGAACTCCATAGCGACTTACCCCCAGAAGCAAGGCCGACAGCAGCCAGTACAGCACCGGCACACTGCGGGGTACAGGGATCTCAAGCAGGGTAATGGCCACAGACAGCATCAGAAAAGAAAGAAAACTGGCCCGCAGGATAATAAACGACACATGCTGGCCCATATAGCGCAGCAGTGCACGATACAAGCCCAGGTAGAAGAAGACCGGCAAAGAAATAACCGAGGCCAGCAACCCGGAGATGTAAAAGGAATTGAAGTATTGGGGCACAAAATCCTTATAGCCCAGGCGCAAATAGAAGGCACCGAAAAGGGCCAGCCAGACTATTAGCAGGTCTACGACCAGCATGGTGAGGGTTTTCTGTTTTCTGGATAGTTTGAGTAGTTTTTCTCTCATTTTTAGCCTGTTTTCGATACGCGTTGCCCGTTACCCGTTGCCCGCTGCCCGTAAAAGCGGTTGACTTACGTCTTATCTTTTTTACGGGGAACGGGTACGGGCAACGAAAAACTAAACCGAAGCCTCCCCCAACACCCGCTCAACAACCTCACAAGTTTTGGCAATCTCAGCCGCCGTCAAAGTCGGATGCACCAGAAACATCAAACTGGTTTCTCCCAATTCCCTTGCAGTCGGCAGTCGTTCTTTGGGCTGGAAATCAGTATTATCAAACGCTTTTTCCAGGTAAACCTCAGAGCAGGAACCCTGATAACAGGGAACACCTGAAGCGATAATCTCATCAATAATCCGGTCACGATCCCAGCCAGCTTTCAGTTGTTCAGGGCGAACAAACACATAATGCTTGTAACAGCCATGCTCAACCCCTTCCTGAATTTCCGGTACCCGCATGGCAGAAAATGTCCGGCAAACCTCATTAATAGCCGCAGCATTGGCCTGCCGTTGGCGGGTCCATTGCGGCATCCTTTTTAGTTGGATGCGGCCTATCACCGACTGCATCTCGGTAATACGCCAGTTGGTACCAAAGGAATTATGCAACCAGCGGAAACCGCGCGGGTGCTCGGTGTTGTAGATCGTGTCATAGCACTTTCCATGATCCTTGAATGACCACATCGAATTCCACAGGGCTTCGTCATTGGTGGTGACCATGCCACCTTCACCGCCGGTTGTCATAATCTTGTCCTGACAGAATGACCAGGCACCGATATGGCCGATGCTGCCTACCGAACGGCCTTTGTACTTTGCACCGTGGGCCTGGGCGCAATCTTCAATCACATAAAGATTATGCTCAGTGGCCAGATCCATAATCGGGGCCATATCACAGGGCAACCCTGCCAGATGGACACAGATAATGGCTTTGGTTCGGTCCGTTAACACTGCCTGGATGGTTTCGGCAGTGATATTCTGGGAGTCCCGATCCACATCGGCAAAAACGGGTTTCGCACCGGCGTTAACAATACTGCTGGCCGAAGCGAGAAAGGTGCGAGGCGTAACCACCACCTCATCACCGGCACCAATCTTCAGGGCATGGAGAGCCAGATCCAGCGCCAGAGTTCCGTTGGCCAGAGCGATGGCATAATTGGTTCCGCAGTATTCAGCGAAATCACGTTCAAACTCACGGCTTTCAGTGCCGGTCCAGTAATTGACTTTATTGGACAGCACTACACGGCTGACCGCATCGGCCTCTTCCTGGGTGTAGGAAGGCCAGGGGGAGAAGGGGGTGTTTAGCATGGTTGTCTTGAATTGAGTGACAAATTAATTGATTAGAATCGTTATTCGCTTACCGTAATCCGTCGTCCGAAAAAGACAAGAGAACGCCTTCACAGATTACAGAAAACGAACAAGCCGAAAGACATTAAAAACTAAATTTCAGGTTCTGGATTCCCTGAACTGCTGAGCAAGAGAAACAAGATTTAAATTAGAATACCGCTCTTGCTTCTTAACCGGATAGGTAGAATATACATAATCAATAAAATCGTTGAAGCAAAGGTTCTTTGTTTTATCGATTACTGCATCAAGAATCACTTTTTCACGGTCGGTGAGTTGAATGTTTGAAACATCTCCCTGAAATGATATAACATTTTTAAGAGAACCATACATGGTTGTATCATTAATAACCATAAAACCACTACCGTTATGCGCAGCTGCTATGACATCATCAACATAAGGCCCATAATGATTGAACATCCAATTAATATTCGTGAGCTGCCTACCATCAAGAAGGGCAGAAAACCAGTCAGACAGGTAAACCATTTTGGTCAGCCTGGCTTTGGAAAGATCAGTCTTGCTTCAATATTTTCAGCCACATAACCATAGTTCACGTGCATGTACTGAATATAATCATCGATAAATTTTTGGCTCGGGCAACTCAGTTCCAGATGAAGGTCATTTTGCCAGGATAAACTGATCACTCCTTGGTTAAGAGGGAATTTTTGACAATGTATCTTGGCAAAGTGTGGGTTTTTTGAGTAGCGTGCAAGCAGGTAAAACTCTTCATCATGCTCGTAGTAAATGGTCACTCGTTCCAGGTTGTTAAGTTTAAGGGTTTTGTAAGCTCCAATTAACCAGGATTGAACCAGATCACAGTGCAGCTCGGAAGTTTTTGATTTTTGAATCTGGAGTTCTTCCTGAGCAGCATTCAAAGCGTTTTTAATCGTTGAAAAAGATTTACTAGCTTCCCTTAATTGAGTTATGTCTGCTTGCTGTCGTGATTGGTCAAGATAAGTACCGACAGCACCAAAGACAAGCAAAGCACTACCACTGACAAGTGATGAAACAGGATTAAAAAGTATACACAGAAGAGAATCCGGGTGCCACTAACCTCAACCCACTCAATACGAAAATTGTAAGAGCCTGCATAAGCCCCACCCAGTGCCATCAAGATGCTTCCCATGGTCGCTGAGATAATTTAAAAAGCCTTGCTTATTATCTTCCCTAATTTTATAAAAAATGTTGATTCACCAGTAAAACCAAATTTTTGAAACAAACCTGCAACACCATGTTCAAGATAACTCGTCCAGCCCAGTTGACTATCGGTGCCTTTACCATTGAAGAAGAAAACAAAACGTTTTTACGGACCATGGAAATCGGCCTTTAAAAGATAGGCCGAGCAGGAACACCAACGACTTTACTATTCGTCGGAACGTCAGAAAGCACCACTGCCCCAGCCCCAACAACAGTTTCATCACCCACAGAAATGCACTGCAGAATTTTCGCTCCCATGCCGATCCAGGCCTTGTCACCAATGGTAACTGCACCGGCCAACAAAGCGCCTGGTGAAATATGAGTACCATTCCCTATAGAGCAGTCGTGGTCTATGGATGAAAGCGTATTAACAATACAGCCTGAACCGATAGAGGCATTAACATTAATCACCACACCGGCAAACACCACTGAACCATCATTTATCGTTGCAAAAGGCGAGATGGTTGCTGATGGGTGAATAATGGCAGGAAATTTCGCACCAGCCTGGTGACCACGAGCAAGCAGTTGCAGCCGCAAACTTTCATAGCTGACACCAACCCCCAGAGCCATCATGGGATATTCAGGAACAAACGATTCCAAATCAGTAATGCGCCCCACAACTGGCCAGCCATTCATTGAATCAAGCTCAGGATAACGGTCATCCAGGAAAGCGACACCCGACCATTGCCCCGTTGCTAAAGCACAATCGGCAACGACGCAGGCATGTCCGCCAGCCCCTAATATCAATAATGTACTATTCATTTGATTCGTCTTTATTCGTTGACCACAATCCGTAGTCCGTTACCCGAAAAAGCTTAAATCTTCTCAGCTTTTGGCTCTTTTCTTAAACGGGTAACGGGCTGCGGGGAACGGGAAACGTTCGAAGGCGTACCTTCGAAAAAAGGCATAGTCACATGATCATCCGCACTAATCCCTTCCCGCAAAACCACTTTCTTAACCGTTAAAAAAAGAATCTTGATATCGAGCCAGAGGGATTGGTTATCCACATACCAGACATCCAACTTGAACTTTTCATCCCATGAGATGGCATTACGCCCATTAATCTGTGCCCAGCCGGTAATACCCGGTTTCATCTCATGGCGACGATACTGCTCCTGCGAATAGAGAGGGAGATACTGCATTAATAAAGGCCGAGGCCCCACCAGGCTCATATCCCCTTTCAGTACATTCCAGAACTCCGGCAATTCATCAAGACTAGCGCGACGCATAAAACTGCCAAAAGGAGTAATACGTTCAGCATCAGGCAAAGGTTTGCCATCCGCCCCATTAGCATCACGCATGGTACGGAACTTCACCATCTCAAATGGCTTGCCATCCAACCCCGGGCGGACCTGTCGAAAGAAAACCGGCCTGCCCATGGTTTTTGCCACCTTCCAGGCGGTAAACGCCATAATCGGGCTAAAAAGAATCAGTGCAACCAAGGCACCGAAAATATCCATCAAACGTTTTAACATCGTCTTGCAGAAACACTCCGGCTGAACTAGTTTGAGAAGTACAATGGTTTTGTACAAGGAATAAAGAATGGAACAGGTCAATATCAGCGAACTGAGAGCTAACCTGCTTGATTACCTGAAAAAAGCCCAACAAGGCCAACCCTTTCTCGTGACTTCTAATGGCCAGACACTGGCAACTGTCTGCGCCCCCGATGCGTTAAAGAAGTTCTCAAGAAAAACACTCAAGGAAGTGGGCAAAAATGCCATTGCCGACGATATTATCGACCCATTGAATGAACCCTGGAAAAACCGGCAATGATTTTATTGGATACCTGTGCCTTTATCTGGGATGCCCTGCAACACGACAAACTCAGCAAAAAAGCAAAGCAAATCATCCAACAGTGTGATCGCAAGGGTCAGCTGATGATTTGCGATATCACCCTCTGGGAAGTAGCCATGCTGATTAAACGTAGACGACTGCAATTGGAATTGAGCGCCGAGAGTTTTTACCAATTGGCATTACAGGCAAGAACAATCGACGTTATCCCTATTAACCCAATCATTGCAGAACTCTCCGTGAACCTGGACAGCAGCATTAATAGTGATCCGGCGGACCGTTTGATAACCGCCACAGCGATTCATCTCGGTGCCACACTTCTTACTGCAGATCGTAATTTGAGAAAGAGCCCGTTGGTGGAAAGCGTTTGGTAATACCTACTAAAGCAAACTTGCCTGACCACATACAGAGTGCTGTTGGCATTCAAATAAAGAGGCGAAAATATCGAACAGTCTCTTCATACAATAGACTCAAAGATATCGATGAATTGTTTAACACCTTTTTCTAAGGACAATTTTTCATAATAAAACTTTTGACCAGCTTGCCCCATTGCAGCACGTTCATTCGCTGACTTCTCCGCCAATGATGTAATAGCTTCGGCTAATAACTCAGGACTATTGGGTTTGCAAATAATGCCAGATCCAGACTCTTTAACTAATTCAGCTGCATCACCTTCAACTCCCATGATAATGGGTTTACCAATTGCAAGGTTGCTTTGAGTTCTTGATGGGATAGTAATCTTAAATAATTCGTCTCCATTCAGGTGAACCAGTAAAATATCAGCGGCTGATAAAAGTGCACCTACCTTACTCATTGGAACGCGGGGAAGAAAAAACACATTATCTAGCTCTAACTCCTGGCTCATATTCACGGCATCTTGTTTGGCTACCCCATCTCCAAGGAGTACTATATTAACAGGTATGTTATTGCTTTTCAGGATATCTGCAGCTTTTACAATGGCAGGCAAACCTTGAGCATATCCCAGATTACCGGCAAAAAGGAGATTAAGTTTACCGTTATCGGGAAGCTTAAGCTCACATGGTGAGAAATTGGATATGGCCTGCTCATCACACCAGTTATAAATGACCTGAACTTTATCTTCAGGAACACCTCGGGAAACCAGCCTCTTTTTGAACCCTGGGGAGAGTACTACAACCTTTGCGGCTAAGCGATACGTTAAATTGCAAAATTTACCAACAATAGATAATGCCTTTGGGTTTTTGAGCATACCTGTTGCAGCCAATGTATCTGGCCACAAGTCCTGTATATCAACAACTACCGGCACCCGTTTCAAAAGACCAAGAAAAACCGCTGACAGGCTTGCGGTTAATGGTGGATGATAGCTGTAGATAACATCAATTTTTCGGATTTTTAACAACCCCAAAAGTAATGAGCTTGCAGCAAATGAAATGTAATTAAAGACCCTTTTTTTTGCAGAGTTATCATGACTTGGATATAACGGAACCCGATGCACTACAACTCCATCGATAAGTTCTCTCTGATAAAAGGAAATTTTATAGCCATCATAGACATTACCACCAGGATAATTTGGGAAGCCAGTTAATACTTCAACTTCATGGCCAGCTTTGTGTAATGACTTAGCAAATAACAAACCCTTGAATGTTGGTTCCGGATCAAACCATTGAGTATGTAATAATATTTTCAATTTTTTTGAAAAGAGCTGGGAGAGTTGTGAACGGTAGTGAGTGGTTTGATCAACTGTTAGCGACCTTACCGTCAGTAACCATCGGTAAGACAACAACTAGTTGAATATAGGAGTTTTATCAAATTGCTAAAATTAGTACTCCTTCCAAATCGTGCGCTTCACATAATCTGTATAGGAATGAATAATACGCACCACTTTATCGGAGACATTAGGCATACTGTAATCATTAACCAATCGTAACAGCCTACTTTCTCCACGAGGCTGTGATTCCAGAATGTCAAGAGCCTGCACAACGCGGTCTGAACTCAAGCCAACCAGCATTACTGAAGCTTCCTCAAAACCTTCTGGTCTTTCATGGGCTTCCCGAATATTCAACGCCGGAAAGTTCATAATGGAAGATTCTTCAGTAATCGTACCGCTATCAGACAACACCGCTTTTGCATGTTTTTGCAGGTGGTTGTAATCGTGGAAACCCATTGGTTTCAGCAACTGAATATTGGCATGAAAATTCAGACCTTCCGCTTCAATTCGGTTGCGAGTACGCGGGTGAGTGGAAACAATTACAGGAAGGTTGTAGTGCTCTGAAACCCGGTTCAACACCTCCTGCAATTTTATCAACTGCTTTGGTGAATCAACATTCTCTTCCCGGTGAGCACTAACCACAAAGTAATTGCCTGCCTGAAGATTCAGCCTGGTCAGAACATCGGAGGCATCTATTTGAGGCATATAATGATGCAATACCTCAAACATTGGGCTACCGGTTTTAATCACACGATCTGCAGGTATGCCTTCAGCTAGAAGATAATCGCGAGCAATGGTGCTGTAAGTTAAATTGATATCAGCGGTATGATCGACAATACGTCGGTTGGTTTCTTCCGGTACTCGCTGATCAAAACAGCGGTTACCAGCTTCCATGTGAAATATGGGTATTTTTCGGCGTTTGGCAGGTAGTGCTGAAATACAGGAATTGGTATCCCCAAGTACCAGCATGGCTTCGGGCTGAACCTCCTCCAACACCTGATCGACTTTGATAATCACCTTCCCAATGGTTTCTGCGGCATTCTTACCTGCGGCATTCAGAAAATAGTCTGGCTTTCTTACTGAGAGGTCATTAAAAAAGACTTCATTCAATTCGTAGTCGTAATTTTGGCCAGTATGAACCAATATATGTTCACAGTGCTCATCCAGTTTGGCTAAAACACGGGATAGCCGGATTATTTCAGGCCGGGTTCCAACCACGGTCATGACTTTAAGTTTTTTCATCAAAGCGGACTCGCAAAAGTATCGGGGGCTTTTCGATCGAAAATTTCGTTAGCCCACAACATGACTACCAACTCATCATCACCGATATTGGTAATGTCATGGGACCATCCAGGCACGGTTTCGACGACCTGGAACTGCTCACCGGTAACAGTGAGTTCATATCTTTCTCTAGTACTAATCTGTTCAAATTTGAACAGCGCCTTGCCCTTAATCACCAGAAACTTTTCATTCTTGGAATGGTGATAGTGACCACCCCGGGTAATACCAGGATGGGCCGTAAAAAAGGAGAACTGGCCTGCCTGGCGGGTTTTCAGCATCTCACAGAAAACACCCCGATCATCACCATAAGCGGGTACGGTATAACTGAACTGTTGTGGCGTAAAATGGCTGAGATAGGTCGAGTAAAGCGCACGGGTTAAGCCGGTCCCGACATTCTCGGTAATCAGTGAATCACGGCTCAGTTTAAAAGCTTGCAGCTGGTTAGCAACCTCACCCACCGTGGTCGGGTATTCCGGGCTAACTTGCCGATAGCCGGATGACTGCCCCGCTTTTAATAGCCCGATCAGTTCATTGCAGACATCGTCAATATACACCAGCGTCACGGTTGCCGCCGGGTCATGAATGGTCAGCTCAATATCATTGACAATATTGTGGCAGAACGTCGCAACAAAGGAGTTGTAATTGGGTCGACACCACTTACCGAATACATTGGGAAAACGGTAAATAAAGTAGTTTGCACCGGTTGCCTCACCGTAGGTTTTAACCAGTTGCTCTGCTTTTCCCTTACTGATTCCGTATGCATTGTCACGCTCTGCCTGAGTCGATGAACTGAGCATCAGTGGTGTTTTTTTACCAGCCGTTTCCAACGCCTCAATAATAAAGGCCGTTAAATCGGTATTCCCCTCTTTAAACTCAATATCAGTCTGAGGCCGATTAACACCGGCCAGATGAAAAACAAAATCCGCCACCTGTAAACTGGCGGCTAACTCCGCAGGTGTGGTTTCTCGATCAACCTTTACAATATCGGTATAGCCCTGCTCCGCCAGCATGGTACACAGGTTTTTACCGATAAAACCATTGGCCCCGGTTACCACAATCTTCATATCAGGCATCCAGCTCATACGCTTCACCGGCACACAGGGCACGAATAAACGGCAGTTTTAACAGCAGGTTCTTCATACCCTCTACATCCAGCCGCTGGGTATTATGAGAGTTATAATCTTCCACCTCCGAGATACGAATATCGCCATCTTCGACAAACTTGCTGTAATTCAAGTCCCGCAGGTCCGGTGGGATCCGGTAGTAATTCCCCATATCCGTCGCTGCTACCATCTCTTCACGGCTTAACAGCGCTTCATACAGTTTTTCGCCATGGCGGGTACCAATGATATCAATGGGATAATCCTGGATGTCCAGCAACTCATGCAGAGCATGAGCCAGCGTTTCTATCGTGGCGGCGGGTGCTTTTTGTACAAAGATATCGCCATTGGTACCATGCTCAAAAGCATACAGTACCAGGTCAACAGCATCCTCCAACGTCATCATAAACCGGGTCATATTGGGGTCGGTGATGGTAATCGGTTTTTTGGCTTTGATCAGATCAACAAACAGGGGAATCACCGAACCACGGGAAGCCATCACATTGCCATAGCGCGTACCACAGATCACGGTTTTTTCACTGTTAACATTCCGTGATTTTGCCACCATCACCTTTTCCATCATTGCCTTGGAAATTCCCATGGCATTGATTGGGTAGACGGCTTTATCGGTACTCAGACAGACGACACGAGAAACCTCATTTTCTATGGCTGCCTCCAAAACATTTTCCGTACCCAACACATTGGTTTTGACCGCTTCCATCGGGTGAAACTCACAGGAGGGTACTTGCTTTAAAGCAGCTGCATGAAAAATAAAATCGACACCACGCGTGGCATTAAGGATGCTCTGGTAATCACGAACATCACCGATATAAAACTTCAGCTTTGGATGAGCGAATTTTTTCCGCATATCATCCTGTTTTTTTTCATCCCGGCTGAAGATACGAATCTCTTTAATATCTGTTTCAAGAAATCGATTTAGTACAGCGTTACCGAATGAACCGGTGCCGCCCGTAATCAAAAGAATTTTGTCAAAAAACATTAAAGTCAAATGCCCCGTAAATGATGGCTCCGCCTAATTTTAAAGGACGAAAAAAACCATAATAGATTCACAAATAAGAAATATGAAAAAGTTTCCAGATAACCAAAAACCTGATTATTTGCTGGAATAAATAAAAATAAAAGTGCGATTAAAGGGATGAGTAGCTTTGCATAAATATTATTACCGTCGACAGCACTTAACCATACTTTTCCAAGATAAAAACCCAATGCAAACATCACAAAAACAACACCAATAAAATGTACATCATTGGCCATATGAGAATAAAATGAATGCCATTGCGCTTCAGCATCCCAAACATTTGATATTTTTTCTTGGAAAGTTAAGGGTGTTAGATTTTCACCCGAAAGAAACTCAAGCTGCCTTAATAGAAACGGTGAATTACCAAAGCCAAAAAGAGAATCAAAGTTATAGCCTAGTGATAATGAAAATCCATAATAACCTTGCACCAAATAATATGCCATCCAGACATAAACATAAGTAAAAGCTTCACCAAATATAGTTACATTTAAATCATCTGAAATAAAAATATCACCTAAAGGAGAGGTAGAATAAAAATATGAAAAGTCTCCTCCTCTAGCAGACATAAATGTCCCAAAAAATATCAAAAAAAGGAAAAACGCAAAGACAGAAAGACAAACAAATAGTTTTCTATTTTTAAATCCAAAGTTACCGTACCTGATATAATGCAAGACAAAATATACAGCAAGTGAGACTGAAAAGAAAAAGAAAAAGTCAAAAATTGGTTTATTTAGTCCAGCAGAAAGACCTACAAACACCTGAAATGACAAAAGTGACAAAGAAACAAACTTAATAAAAAAGGTCAACCTATCCCAATAAAAAGGAATCATTGCTGTTAATAACGGCCTGGCAAACGCAATAAAAAAATACAAAATATTAAGCAGCTTATTCCCTTGGTAGGATTCAAATCTTTGCATTCTCGTGGCGTAAGCAAGCTCCGGATTATCTAGTCCATGCAAAATAGATTTCCATATAGCAGATAATGAAATACTGTCATGCAACATCACATTTTTATAAAAAATAATATTTGCAAAAAATGAAAGAAACAAAACAATATAGAAAAAGCTTAATGAGAGCTTTTCTCGACCATTAAAACAAAACAAATCTCTATTTACTAAATTTAACTTTAAAGAAAAGAGATAACCTATTAATAATGCAAAAATATACAGAGAAAGATAGAGGCCAAAAATAATATTGTTATGAACTTTAAACTCAATCGGTCCAAATAAAAAAAGGCAAATTGTGAAAATCAAATAAATTTCAACAATAAATATAGGTAAATACAGTCGAAAAAAAGATCTCACTTATCATCTTCCATGACAGAGTATGGATCGGTAGCATTCGCAATGCTGCAATAATGTTCCTGATAAATTTTAAAACTATCAATGGACATGAAAGATCTCACTCTTTTATTAATAGAAGTCCAATTCAGTAAATTTTTTGCAACAAAAATAATGACAGAAAGATTTAATGCTTTCTTCAGTGATTGAGATGATAACCCAAAGCAAAACCGTCTATTTCTTAACTTTAACTTGCGCCATATTCCTATTTCAGCAGATAGCAAATAATCAAATATTTTGTACATATCCCGTCTGAGCCTAGCTGACGCGACAAGATATGTTGAACCAGCCGTCCGACGATAATATACGTAACACTTATCAACTACTTTTAGTTTTGCATTCGGATTACATATAGATATGAAAATTTGGATAGGCCAATCTTCAACAACATCATAATTAGATAGAAAATCAATAAGTCTTGGATTTTTTAGATATTTTGAATGATACAAAGCATTTGGAGCATTGATAAAGTTAATACTTTCTACAATTTCCAAGAGATTATCATAGACTTGGTCCATTCCCAGAGTAAAAGCAACTTCGGTCTTTGAAAATCCAAGTCTTTTATTGATCAATCTAATAGGTACACCTGTAACAATATCAGCATCGTCTGAATATGCCATAAGTTCAAAAATATTTTCACAAGAATAAACATCATCTCCTGCCGTCAATTTGCAATAATCAGATTGTAATAATTCCAAGCAATTAGATAGGCTTTGGCAAGTCCCTAAGTTGACATCGTTAAAAATAAGATCGATACGAGAAAAATAACTACCATTGTCCCCTAACCATGATTTAATAAGTTTGGTAGTATCATCTTGGGAGGCATCATCATTGATAATTAATTGTATAGGGATATTAGACCCAAAATTAACTACCTGGTACTTTATACTTTCTAAATGTTCTAGAATATAATGTTTGTGATTATAAGCAAACACAACAAAACAGAAACTTTTATTGGTCATATTTTAGGCTAAACCATTTCTCCGAAGGATTTTAGTGCATAACGCTCTAAAAAAAAATAATAAAACAGGAAGCCCAATCATACGATAACCAAGGTAAAAAAAACTAACCTTCCATTTCAGGCTTCTTTTGGGTAATTCTGATAAATTGGCAATACCACGATTTTCTAGATCAATGGGCAAGTTATACTTTTTAATTTTATTTTCTACAACATCACGGACCCACTTCCCACGGTAAATAGCTCCTCCCAATTTTGAGTTATATATATAAAGATCACCAGTTTTTGTCGGTACTTGGTAAAATTTTCTACCATCAAAATATGATCGATAACTTCCAAAATATTCCCATGCCCATGGGGAATCAATTTCACCAACATAACGGATTAAATCATTCTTTCGCCAAATTGCCGGGGCAGAGTTAACCTTGTAATCCATAAACCTTGTTAACTCTTCAAACTCAATATCAGAATTTTTTATAATTTTCTCGGCTACTTTCACTAAATAAATGGCAGCTGTTTCATCATGAGTTTTCATAAAATGCAAACAATCCAATATTCTCTTTTTATCAAGACTGGATTCTAATACAAAGTCTTCACACACCATCAATATGTATTCAGTTTTTATTGCCTTCAAAGCATGCAGTAAACGTTTGCCCCAGAGATCCCCCTTAACATTTAAAAAATTGATAGTTTCAACATTTACACACTTATCTTCATATTGCTTACTTTCTGTGTTCAGTGCAATATTAGCTGGTAAGCCTGATGCAAATTCATGATATGCTGAAAAAAACAACCCCCAAACATCTTCATAGGCATCGCAACTATTAACAAGAACGGTTAAGGCCTGATAATTACTATGGTTCATTTTGAATGCCAACTGCCATCATTTTAAATTGTCTGTTAGTTTCCAGTAATGAATCATAAGTTCCTTCATCTATGATCTTTCCATCCTTAAAGAAATATAACCGGTCACATTTTTTCAAGGTATTTAATCTATGAGCAATCATGATGATTGTTTTCTTTTTATTCAAATTAACAATGGACTTCATGATTTTTTTCTCGGTAAGACTATCCAAGGCACTTGTAGCTTCATCAAAAAATAAAACATCTGCATCATGATACAAAGCTCTGGCAATACCAATTCTTTGTTTTTGCCCTCCAGATATCTGAACACCACTTTCGCCCACTTGTGAGTTGGCTCCATCAGATAAAGTTCTAACCCATGGAGCAAGCTGAGCCTTGTTAATAACATCATTAATTCTATCCCAATTTATCTCTCTCTCAGGAATACCAAATGCTATATTTTCAGCCAGCGTACCATCTTTCAAAAAAACAGTCTGAGATACATATCCAATTTTATTTTGCCAATTGCAAATATTATTTTTTGAGATAGGAACGCCACCAATAGTTATCTGGCCATGATTGGCAAAAATCACGCCCAAAAGTAGATCAAACAAGGTGGATTTCCCAGAACCTGAAGCACCAGCAATTCCAATAAAGCTACCTTCAGGTATATTCATGGATATACCATCTAAAACATAGGCTTCCTTACCGGGATACTTAAACTTGACATCACTCAAGACAATATCGCCAGAAATAACAATATTATCCGACACCTCGGGCACTATAAGCATCACTGATGTTTGCTTCTCTCTGGCACTATATAAATCATCTCTTATTGCCAAGAATGCAGAATAATTCCCTCGTATTTGTGCAGATCCGCTATAAATCTGCTGAAACGATGGCAGTAACTTAAAAATGGCAATAGCAAAAACTGATAGAGTTGGTAAAAAATCTGTAAGGTTACCATTATCGAGATAAACCGATAACAACAGACCAAGAATCATAAAACCAAAAACCAGCAGTTCTATAAGATACCTTGGCGAGTTATAAAGACCATTGCTAGAACCATAAGCTGAGGAAAAGCGTTGTCCACTCTTATGAAAATCATCAATAAATGTTTTCTGGCAACCTAAAACAGTTATTTCTTTTACCGCCGAAAAACTTTCATTCATCAGGCGGAAACGTTTTTTTGATGCCTCTGATATGCTATTTCCATTTTGGGCTAGCCTGTCCCTAACAAAGTAAAACAAAATGGAATAACATATAGAAAACACCAGCATACCAGCTAATGATAAAGCATGGTTATAAATAAACAGGAACCCAGAAATCAATAGTACAGATATAATACGCGCATTAATTTGAACTAATGGTTGAAATATATTATCAGTAACCCTTCCAACTTCTGTTGCAATCTGTTTAATTAATAGTGAGCTGTTTGTATTTGCATGGTACAGGTATTCTTTATTCAGATAATAGTCGTACAGTGTGTCACCAAATTCCGCACCAACTTCAGCTGCAAATATTGACAATTTTCGAATACCGAGAATATTTAAGAAAGTAGACGTCACAAGAACAAAAATAATCGCACTACCAAGTAAAAGCAGAAAATCAAACTTATCAGCAACACCGCTAATCACAGAGAAAGCCTGTAGGGCTGGATTACTATCCAGCAGTTCCATATTCCCAACTAAAGCGACAAATGGTCCTATAGCCGTAATGCTTACCAGTTCAGTCAATGCTGATAATATCACTAAAGCCTGAAGTAAATAGAACCTTCTCCTCTGTTCAACAGTCATTAAAGCAAGTAGATTTTTAATCAATCCGACAATCTTCATTCACATGTTCAACTATGTTTGTTTATATACTTAATCATTACTTGCATATGAATTACATGCATCTATAACCTTAGCGACCTCATCATCCGTCATCACCGGACTGATGGGTAAACTCAGCACCTTTTCATGCATGGTTTCGGTAATCGGAAAAGAGAGTTCTGACCAATGGGCAAATGCTTGCTGCTTGTGCGGTGCAACCGGGTAATGGATCAGTGTGGCTATTCCCTGCTCCGCCAGGTATTTCTGTAAGCCCGAACGGTCAGCACATTGCACTACATAGAGATGAAACACATGATTCAGAATGCTTTCCAGGGTACTGGTGTTTATCAGTGGTAACCGAATCAGTGGGTTACTAATACCATGGGTATAGGCAAGGGCTATGGTTTGCCGTCGTCTGGTTTCACTGTCCAGGTACTGCAATTTTACACCCAGCATAGCTGCCTGAATTTCATCCAATCGGCTATTCATCCCCTGATAAAGATTTTTGTATTTTTCATGGGAGCCGTAGTTTCTCAGCGCTTTAATGGTTCGGTAAAGTTCTGAATCTGAGGTAGTAATGGCCCCGGCATCGCCTATTGCCCCCAGGTTCTTGCCCGGATAAAAACTGAAACCTGCCGCATCACCAAGGCTACCCACTTTTTTTCCTTTATAGAGTGCGCCGTGGGCCTGGGCCGCATCTTCAATGACTTTCAGGTTGTATTTCCGGGCAATAGCATTGATTTCATCCATACCCGTCACCTGCCCATAGAGATGAACCGTAAGGATTGCCCTGGTTTTCCCGGTAATATGTTGTTCAATCAGTGCCGGATTCAGGTTATAGGTTTCAGCATCCGGTTCCACCAGTACCGGCTTTAAACCATTTTCGGTAATAGCCAGAATAGAAGCGATATAGGTGTTGGCGGGTACAATCACTTCATCACCTTCTGCTATCATTCCCAGTGCCTTATAAGCTCTGAGAATCAGAACCAGAGCATCAAGCCCATTAGCGACACCAAGGCAGTATTCCGTTTCACAGTGTTGAGCAAATGTTGCTTCAAATTGCTCTACTTCATTGCCAAGAATATACCAACCGGAATCAATCACACGGCTTGCCGCTTTAATCAGTGCTTCCCGGTATTGAGCATTGATAGCTTTTAAATCTAAAAATGGGATCATTAGTGACTTCTTCTAACTAAATCAGAAACTAGACTTTTCTGATCAGATCAAGATATTAAAAAACGTTTTAGTTTAACTTTTTGTTCACGATAACTTTCAGGAAAGTAGTGGAAATAAACATTCAATTCATCCTCACCCATTTCTTTAGCTCCCATTTTTCGGTGGAAGGAAAGTACTGACTTATTTTCCTTTCTTACATCAAAGTGGGAACGAGAAAATTGCACTTCTTCAAAAGCAAACCTATAAACAAGCATCGCACTTTCTATAGCTGCAAACCTTGTTTTATCTTCATTAAGAATCCAGCTACCCCAACAGAAGCTATTAGCTTGTTCTATAAAATCATAAAGTCTAACCGTACCAATTGGTATTTCATCTATTTTTCTTTCTATAATGAAATAATACTCTTTACCTTCCCTCTCTCTGCTTTTATATTCTTTGATCCAGTTTCTCTGAGCATTCACATCATTTATGGTAGTTGATAAGTACTGATTATATCGAATATCTAATCTTAAGCCTAATATAAATTCTGCATCGTCAGGCTCAACAAATCTTAAACGAATAGTCTTTGAATAAAGCATTTTGTGACCATGAATACTGGGATTTATTGTTGAACAATTAACGTAAATTTTTCGTAGTCGCGAATATAGTCAGCTTCATCGTACAACTCACTGGCCAGGACCATCAGCACACAATCCTCAGTAAAATCGTACATTTCCCGCCAGATATTATTGCCAATGTAAAGCCCATAAGTGGGTGAGTCTAAGCGACAATCCACCGTCTCCCGACCATTATCCAGCAAAAACGAGCAAGCGCCCTTCACGCATACAGCAACCTGCTGCAGCGCCTTGTGTGCATGGAACCCCCGTCGTACATTTTCCGGGGTACCGTAAATATAATAGACCCGCTTGATCTCGAAAGGGATATTACGGTTCTGCTCCAACGCCACCAGGCCACCTCGGCCATCGGTGATTTCGTTAAAATAAATAAATTCTGGTTCCATTATCATGCTCCCTGCAGTGCTTCAAATGCCAGCCTTGACAGGTATTGCCCGTAACTGGTTTTGCTCAATGTTTCACCTTTCTGGCGAAGATCGTCAACGGTCAGCCACTCATTGTTAAAAGCGATCTCCTCCAGGCATGCCACTTTCATACCCTGTCGGTGCTCAATGGTCTGGATAAAATGGCCCGCTTCCAGCAGCGCATCGTGGGTACCGGTATCCAGCCAGGCGAAGCCACGCCCCAGCAGCTCTACGTGGAGTTTATTCTGCTCCAGATAAACCCGGTTCAGATCAGTAATTTCCAATTCGCCCCGCTCAGAAGGCTGAATCTCGCGGCTCAGGTCAACGACATCGTTATCATAAAAATAGAGGCCGGTCACCGCATAGTGGGACCTGGGCTTTGCAGGCTTTTCTTCAAGTGAGGTGACTTTACCGTGACCATCAAACGCTACAACACCAAAACGTTCTGGATCAGCCACCTGATAGCCAAAGACAGTGGCTCCCTCTATACGGGCCGCTGCTTCCTGCAATTTTGGGGTAAAACCCTGCCCGTAATAAATATTATCTCCCAGCACCAGCGCCACCCGGTCAGGCCCAATAAAGTTTCGCCCAATGGTAAAAGCCTGCACCAGCCCTTTCGGTTCCGGCTGAATGGCATAGCTCAGGTTAATACCAAACTGACTGCCATCCCCCAAAACATTAAAGAAGTGAAGCTGGTCTTCCGGCGTGGTAATAATCAGAATATCCCGAATACCCGCCAGCATCAGCACCGATAACGGGTAATAAATCATCGGTTTGTCGTAGACCGGTAGCAACTGCTTTGAGACACCCAATGTGATCGGATGCAACCGGGTACCGCTGCCACCGGCCAGGATAATTCCTTTCATTGTTTATTCCTTAATTGAACCCAGTCGTTCCCGCTGATAGCTGCCATCCTGGACATGTTGGCACCATTCACTGTTTTCCAGATACCACTGCACGGTTTTACGTAGCCCGGTTTCAAACGTTTCTTGCGGTTTCCATCCCAATTCATGCCCAATTTTACTGGCATCAATGGCATAACGGAGATCATGACCCGGGCGGTCGGTAACAAAAGTGATCAGGTTTTTATAGGCTGCAACGCCTTTTGGCTTATTTGGCGCCAACTCTTCCAGCAAGGAGCAGATAGCCAGAACTACTTCTATATTTTGTTTTTCGTTATGGCCACCAATGTTGTAGGTTTCTCCTACCTTGCCCTCAGTGACCACTTTGTAAAGTGCTCTGGCATGGTCTTCTACGAAAAGCCAGTCCCGAGTTTGTTTGCCGTCGCCATAAACCGGCAACGGTTTTCCTTCCAGGGCATTTAGAATCACCAATGGAATCAGTTTTTCGGGAAAGTGATAAGGGCCATAGTTGTTGGAACAGTTGGTGATGATTACTGGCAGAGAATAAGTCCGGTGCCAAGCTCGGACCAAGTGATCCGAAGCTGCTTTACTGGCTGAATAGGGTGAGCTTGGGGCATAAGGTGTCGTCTCGGTAAACAGGTCATCGGCTCCTTCCAGATCACCGTACACCTCATCAGTGGAAATATGATGGAAACGAAAGGCTGCCTTTTTCTCGGAAGCCAGCTTATTCCAATAAGCTCTGGCCACTTCCAGTAAGGTATAGGTACCAACAATATTGGTTTGAATAAACTCTGAAGGGCCATCAATAGAACGGTCTACATGGCTTTCTGCGGCCAGGTGCATTACCAGGTCAGGCTGAAATTTTGTAAACAGGTGCTGAATAATTTCGATATTGCTGATATCTGATTGAACAAAATGGTAACGTTCGCTGTCAGATACTGATAACAGTGACTCAAGATTCCCTGCGTAGGTCAACTTGTCAACATTAATGACCCGGTGATCCGTTTCATTGATTAAGAAACGAATCAGTGCAGAGCCAATAAATCCGGCACCGCCGGTGACTAGGATGGTTTTCATTATGGGATGTTCAGGTAGTTTATGTGTTGGACAATGCTTCACATACATTATCCATAATTTGCTAGGAGGCTGGTTAAGTAGCAATGTAGGGTTTGTTATTTGCTCCTGACCGCCGGGCTGAATACCAAGATAAAAATATCTACGAGAAAATCATACGATTTCAGAACTTACAGATATGCGGAAAATCATTTTATATTATGCGTTTGGCAAGCTGACAGAACCAGAAATAACCTAAAGATTTTACTGATAAAGCTAAAACCTTAATCTTGCTCTTTGACAAAAATAGCACCATCAATCGCCACCCCAGCCTGCTGCAAGCGTCGGTTAGCTGTTTCAATGTCTTTTACAGAGGTTTGTCCTGCCTGAATAATCATCAAATTCGTTGCGCACCGGCCGCCAACCACCACCCCATCAGTCACATTAAGAATGGACGGTACATTGATCAATACCACGTCATAATGACTGGATCCCCAGTCCAGCAGTTTTTGAAACCTGATACTCATTAGCTGTTCAGATGGATTATCCGGATAGCTATTACCGGAAATCAAATCAAGGTTTTCACCAATCGTGATCGCTGAGTGGTCGTTATTGATCAGTTTTTCCGCCAGCCCATGCCCTCCGGTTGTATCAAAATGCTTGAACATTTTACCCTGGCGCAGATCTGCATCCAGGAGTAATACTTTTTTACCCGCTTCGGCCAGCTCACTGGCTAACTGGATGATGACATGGTCCTGTTCAATAACCGGGGACGGACTGCACATCATCGCCCGATTATTGGCTGCATTTTCCAACTGGTATAGCAGGTTGGTACGTAACGCTTTGAAACCTTCGCGACATCCCGGTGTCGTTTTTAATTCCTCAGTGCTGGCCACTTCAGCAATTACGGTAAGCCCGGTTTTGCTTTCTGCTTCTTGTGAGGTATGCAGCACCTTTCGCATCATTTCACGGACAAACACCACTACAATTCCCAGCATCCCTCCCAGCATAACTGCCAATACAATAACAAGGGCGTATTTGGGTCTGACCGGATCTTCGCTGGACACCGCATCACTGAGTACATGACGATCATTTTTAGCGATAGTCCTGGCGTTTTCCAATAAATCGATTTTGTTCTGGATACCGATCTGAGCCAATTTCAGCTCTTCGGACCGGGCATTTTTTTCAGCCATGCCCTGCTCTTTGGTCAGCGCTATCTCTTGTTGTATTTTCAATAATCTGGATTTCAGTAAAACCAGTGATTTTTCAATCGAACTCACCAGTAATTGATTGCGCTGTTCATAATAGTAATCAATGAGGGCATTTAATAACTGGACATTTTCCTGGGGACTCGTTCCGGTAATGGTAATTTCAAGAACGTCTGTACCCCTGACTTTTTCAGCAACCTGTAATCGCTCCTGAAAGTCTTTGACCATATCAAATGAAGGGGTCTCCAGGTTAGATTGTTCTTCAGTAATAAAATCACGAACAAAGCCGTAGCTCCGCATCTGCTCAACCGTAATACTTGAGTTGATGGAAACATCGGCCACATGTTCAATATCCAGCAAACTTAAAATCAGACTGCTTTGGCTATGTTCAATTTTTATTAATGCACTTGCCTGATAAACCGGCTTAACCGCAAGAAGGTAGCACAGGGCAAGGACGAACGAAGCCAGTGTGGTACCAATAATCCAACGTCTACCACGGAACAGGATCGCTGCGATCTCAGGGAGGGAGATCATATCGTCGTCCATGGCGTGTACAGCATTATGTTCGGAATATTGTGTCATTTAAAAATTTATCATTCAGAAGAAAAGGAACAAAAGAAAGTCAGGGTCAGATACCGGGAAAAATCATGGAAGCTCGCACACGGCGAGGAGTTCAGACAAATATTGAGTGCTTGACGAAGGGTGTTTGGCACGATCTATCATGGGCCGGAGTTTGCGCCTTTAGGCCCTATGGGTCCTTCGACAGGCTCAGGATGAACGGAGATCAAGTTCAAAATGTCGAAATTATTTCAGGACAATTCCTATGGGATTGGTTCGTTTTTGCTCCTAATCCTCAGCCTGAAACCCAACGACTACTGAACAACAACATACTTTTCCCGAATCACTTTCCGGAACTTCTCAGGCACCTGATCCCAAACAAAAAGATCGGCACGAAATGGCAGGTTACTCTCTTCCAGCGCTTCCCTGAGTTCAGCTATCGCAATTGCCTGTTCCGGGCCGGAAAAGGCAACCATATCAAGATCCAATGCGAAATGGGCCTTGCCATTAACTCTTGAGCCATAAGCCCAGACTTCGATATCTGGCAAATGTTTTTTCAGCAATGCCTGTAGCAGTAACAGTTCATCATGTGTCAGATCAAGGTGTTCCGGAGGATGATCGGTAGAGCAATTCATAACCAGGGTTCCCCGCTCATGGTTTCGTATAAGGCAACCGAATCCTTAATGAAAGCACCCATTAAATCAAGCCCCAGGCAAAACAGCGCCATAGCGCAAGGCAAAATCCCGAATGTTGCGATAGACCGTTAATAACTCGCTGGCCAGCGGCAAGGCCCGGTTCAACGTCTCGGCATTCAGTTCACTGTCTTCCGGGTAATCATGGGCAAAAGCGTTGCGCATCTCACGAAATAGAGGCCATTGGGCTGCATTATCAATCGCCCCTATTTTTTCCAGCCGGTTGAGCTTGTCGATAAAGGTGTTCAACGCCCCCTGCTCTCCCACCAAATCCAGCACCTGGGGAAAGAGTTTTGCGCCCATGGCATCCTGTAATTTACTGAACCGGGTGGCAAGTTGATCCATGTACGCCACTTCAGCCGGGGCAAGGTTTTCAAACGCTTTGGCACTCAGTGGAAACAGGCTTTTCACTTCGGCCATCACCCATTCAAGGCGCAAGGCATGACGGTCACAAATCCAGAGGGTGCGCCCGATAACGTCAGCAATTTGTCGTCCACTACCCATTCCTTTCACCTGCTCTGTTGCCATTCAATTGAATCCCGGTATTTCTGGCTTCATGGTGAATCGCTTCCCGGGGTTTTCCTCGTCGGTAGATGACCAGGTCAATTTTCTGGTCTCCGATGTGCTGCTTGATGGCTACCAGGCTGTGGAGTTTGGCATCTATAACTGCTTCCGGGCTTTGCAGGTCGGTTTCTATATAGAGGTCAATATCACCGCCACGCCGATTATCATCAACTCTGGAGCCAAAGAGCCAGATATCAGTTTTGGCACCAAAGTAATGCTGAAGCATGTTGCAAATATGACCCGCCTGTTCGTTTGTGATTCTCAATGGTATTGACCTGCCATTATTCTTTATTAAACCAGAAGCACACTGATATTTTCAGGACTCGTAGCTCATAGCCGGACGCCCTCTGCCAGCGCGATACGGGTGAATGGATCAGTATCGTCTGCGGCAATCACCAGGTCAATTTTCTGCTCTCCGATAAGGTCGTACAGAGCCAGCCGTATGCCTGTCCTGTCTTTCAAACCCAGTGTTTTTGACAGGATGAGCAGGTCAATATCACCTCCTTTTGCCTGGTCATTCGCCCTTGAACCAAACAACCATATTTGCGCCTGAGGGTCTGCCTGATAAATCACCTTTCTAATGGCGTTTTGCTCTGCGGTCGTGAGTCTCAATGGTGCTTAACCTATTTAGAAACGCTGTGAAAAGCGCTGTAATAAGACAGTGCATATCTTTTGTTTTTCATTGCCAATGTCGTTTAAGCATTAATCACTAACAAAGCCTGACCCCTTGCCTGGCAATCTCATGAATGGCCAGCATTTCATGCCGGGTATCATGAATCAGAACATCCACTTTCAACTCACCCCAGCGGTCTTCAAATGCCATCCGGAAGTTAATTTTTCGTTCCAGGGTATTACCGATATTGTCTGCCTCAATATAAAGGTCAATATCCCCCCCTTTTTTTGTATCATCAGCCCGAGAGCCAAACAGCCAGACGCGGGCATTTTCTGCTACATGTTTTCTTGCGAGTTCGACGATACTCTGTGCCATCGCCTCAGATATCCGCACGCTCTATCTCCGTTAGCTCTATTCCTTGCTGGTCACAGTAACGGTGAACATTCTCAGCAACCTGAAGCAGCAAAGGCGTATTCTGCCACGCCATATTTAACGCATTCACTCTTTCTGCCTCTGCTTCCGGATAGTCATGGGCAAACGCATTTCGGATCTCACGCCACTGACGCCATTGATCAGCAGAGTCCAGAATCCCCCTTTTTTCTATCCGGTTAAGAATATCTGCCATATTATTCAATAATACTGATATAACGATTCAATACCTCTTCCTGGGCGCTGGTCACCATGCCAATAAACCCACCGTAGTCCTTTTGGGTAAGCGCTTTATCCAGCGCCTCATAATAGGCCAGACGGTTTTCTTTGCGGATAATGACCGGCAAATAACCACTGCCCATCAAATCAAAGTTCATTAACAGCCGGGCGGTTCGACCATTGCCATCGACAAAGGGATGAATACCGACAAAATCCACATGCAGCCGGGCAGACCGCTCCAGGGGGTGATAGCTCTGCTGATGGTACCATTCAACCAAATCATTCATCAGCTGTGGTAGGTGGTAATGGTCCGGGGGCGTGTGTTCGGCACCAGCAATAACAACATTCTGCTGACGGTAGCGACCTGCATTGCCATCATCTATATTTTTCAGCACTAGCTGGTGAATACTTTTTACCAGCCTTTCGCTGAATGGCTCATCCCTTTCTACTACCGACTCTACCCATTCAATAGCCTCACGGTGATTAATCGCCTCAAAATGCTCCCGTAGGGATTTACCCCCAACAGTAATACCCTCAAGCACTACCTTCGTTTCTTTCAGGGTCAGGGTATTGCCCTCAATGGCATTGGAGTGGTATGTCCATTCCAGTACCAGGGCCTCATGGAGTGACCGGACCGTTTCTTTCGGCAGAGGCCTTAAGGTATCAAGCTGTTGCTTAAGTGCATCAATCTGGCCAAAGCGGTTTGTGTTATTCATTTGAACTCAGGACCTGCCGGTTAAATCACTTTTCCGGATCAATCTACCTTTTGCCTGGTTACAACGCTCAGCGCTTCAGATTTGAAAATCTGGAGGATACGTCGCTCTATATTTTCGACTTATATTTTCGACTATAGAAGTCGCTCAATCATATAAATCAACCGAAAAGAACGCTACCGCCCGTCGACTTAAGCATATGCCGAAACAACTTCGCGGAAAACAACTAATCTGCTGGAGCAGAAGTTGCATCACCGTAAAAATTTCTTATGTGACTTCCTTAACGTAATAAGGACTATTAAAGGCCTTATTTTTTTAGCAGCTTTACAAAATTTGCGCATTATACACGACAACCAAGAAGTAATCACGACCGGAAAAGCCCTTATTCGTGTTTTTTTATGAGGAGAATGATCAAGGCACCGATTATCTGTGGATTACGCACCTTCAGGAAAAGCTTCCGGTGATTGCCCCTTCACTGGCAGGCCAGAGCAGCTGGTGGTTTTTATCTATCTCCTCACGAAAACTATCGGGAATACTGTGCCAGGCAAGCGCCTGTACAATAATGGGTATATTAGAGTCCCGCAGGGTTTCGAGAAACAGGCTCAACTGCTCATAGTCTGTCATCTTGTCCTGATCCGGGGGAAAGTGCACAACGAGATCCAGGTCACTGGTGTCATGGTTGGTCCCCTTGACCCGGCTGCCGTAAGCCCAGATTTCAGTGCCCGGGGCAAATATCTGTTCGGCAATAGCACAGATTGCCTTGCGGTCCTTATCCCTGAGATCAATCATTGTCCGCTTGCCCTGAATGCTGCCTTATGGATTTTTCAAGAGCCTGCGCATCCACCACGAAGTCAGGCAATAATTTCAAGGTATATTCGGCAAATTTTTTCCCATAGTCATTGGCAGTATTATTACGATTATCACGATAAGCCAACCAGCGATCGGCCTGCTCCAATGACAGCAAATCGTGCTGGGCAGCTTGCCGGAAGACCTCCTTGAACACCATTCGATCAACCGCTTTGGGGCTATGCATAAAATCCTTCAAACATTTGCGCAGCAACTTGCCAGCCTGCTCAAGGATGATCTCAAACTCTTTCACACAGGCAGATCGGTACATCTCATAGTCGATACTGCCATCTTCAGCCTGGACAACTTTTTCGTAGCCCATATCAAGGGTCCTGATACAACGACTGAAGAACATTGTATCTATTGTCATATCGTTTTCCTGAATGGGCCTCCACAGAATGCATGAAGAATCGCCATTAACCTGAATTAAGGGCCTATCATGGAACATACCGAACCAGTATACCCTCAAGCCCCATCGCTTTCCTGATGGTAACTTTTATCTGCTGAAGTTCATCTGGACGCACTTCAGGACCAATATAAACCCGATAAAAAACCTTGCCCTTTTCTGTAGCAATTTTTTTCTGGAAAGCACTATATCCCTTATTTTTCAGCTGCCTCTCCAGATTATCAGCGTTAGCTTTATCGGCGAACGTTGCCAACTGCAGGGACCAGGCCTTCAGATGACCTTTTTCATCTATCCCTGTCGCCTTATCAGCACGAACGCTTTCTGGCTCGAGAACAATTTCAGCGGAAGAAGATACCACTTCAACAACATCCTGAGGAATATCAAGCTGATCAACAAATGCAGGCACCGGAGGGGATTCGAGTTTTGGAGCTTCAGGGGAAGATCTGGAGGTAACCAGGGGATGAGTCTCTCCTCCCCTGAAAAGTGCAGGCGCAATAATGATTAATAAGGCCAGCAATACGACAGCACCTATCAGTCTTTGTTTAAGTCCCTCGCCCAAGATGCGCTCCATAGTAATAGATAAACAGTACTTATTCCTGCACATAGGCCGGGAAGTCTATTAAAGGACAATGCCTTAAACTCATTGCATCTTAAGCGAATTCCATCTAAATCTACAAGGGTAATGCATGCAATACTCAAGGGACTTATCGCTATGGCTGAACCATTATACGAAGCGGATTTTTACAGCTGGACACAGCAGCAGGCAGAACTTATTCGTCAGGGCAGACTGGGAGAACTGGATTTGGACAATATCCTCGAGGAAATTGAAAGCATGGGCAGAAGCGAATACCGGCAATTGAGTCACCGGCTGGACATTCTGCTGATGCATTTACTGAAGTGGGCTTATCAGCCTGATCACAGGAGCAGTAGCTGGCAGGGGTCTATCGAAGAGCAGCGATTTCGCATTCAGAAAGTGATTAAAGAAAACCCGGGGCTAAAGCCAAAGATTAACGGTGCAATGGACGATGCCTATCCGGCAGCACGGATTTCTGCCTTTAAGGAAACCGGTATTAGCAAGGAAGAGTTTCCAGACGCATGCCCATGGACCTACGAACAGATTATGGATGAAAAATTCTGGCCTGATATTTGAGCGGTTCCCGAGGATGCATAACGGAGGCTGGCAAGTGTGAAAAAAAACGATTTTTCCCTCGTTCCCATGCTTTCAGGCCCTGTGGGTCCTGCGTGGGAATGCATACCGAAGCTCACAGACATTCTCGTTACTGGCAGTTTATCGGGAACTTGGGGTAGGCATTCCCACGGAGGACCGTGGGAACGAGGCGAAGGCAAACTCAGTGGCTGTTGGCCAGGGCAACAGATACCGTCATAAACGATCCCGTAACCAGCACCCGGTCTCCAGAAGTTGAGTCTGCCAGGGCATGATGCAATGCTTCAGCAACATTCTGATAGTGATTAACTGGATACCCCCGGGCAAGAAGCTTCTGTGCCAACTCCTGTCCAGGCAATGCCCTTGGAGACTCAAACTGGGCAACATACCACTCATCAATATTGCTGCTTATGCAGTCGACAACGGCCATGTAATCCTTGTCCTTACACATGGCAATAACCACCCGGGTCTTCCCTTCAACCGGAAACTCTTCAAGTCGTTGTTTTAGCATTTCTGCTGCCTGGGGATTGTGCGCAACATCAAGCACAACATCAATCGACTCACCAGACTCATTTTCCATCATCAACTTCTGGAATCGCCCGGTAACCGATACCTGCGATAAGCCCTGTTGAATAGCCTCGATGGCAATCGGTTCAGGCAAAAATTGCAGTGCCTGCAATGCGGTCGCTGCATTATCAATCACCACATTGGGAACCGGCAGGTTTTCCATCCTCTGATTTGAACCACAGGACCAATGCCATGTATTACCCGACCTTTCCAGGGTAAACGCCTCTCCCCTGCAATACAGGGAACTGCCAAGACGCTCAGCCATTTCAGTGATGGCATGGGGCACTGGCTGATCGCCAAATATTGCCGGTTTACTGGCACGGAATATGCCTGACTTCTCTCTGGCAATGGCTTCAATGCTGTAGCCAAGGTATTCCTGGTGGTCCAGCGCCACCGTCGTAATTACCGATACATTCGGGTCAACCACATTGGTAGCATCCAGTCGCCCACCCAGACCAACCTCTATCAACGCGACATCCACCTCAGCCCTTTTAAAGCAGTCAATGGCAGCCAGGGTGGCAAATTCAAAGTAGGTTAACCATGTCGTTTTACGGCCATCGTTTATCTTATCAAAAGCATCACATAGCCACTCATCACTTACCTGCTGGCCATCGATGCGAATTCTTTCGTTAAACTTGAGAAAATGCGGTGAGGTAAATAGCCCTACCTTATATCCACCAGCCAGCAGCACCGCTTCAAGAACAGCCAGCGTCGAACCTTTGCCATTGGTGCCCCCAACGGTAATAACGAACGGCGCAGGCTTGAGCAAATCCAGCTTTTCACCCACCAGGCGAATCCGGTCCAACCCAAAGTCGATCTCATTTTCTGGACGCGTCTGTTCCATCCAGGTTAACCACTGTGAAAGGTTTTTTTCTTTCTTTGCAAAAGAGGACAACGTCACATCTCCAGACGAATGAATTCACACGCAAGACCCAAGGGCCTGCGTGGGAACGAGAGAGATAAAAAGAGGGATCAGACTGCGGCAGGATCTGCAAATTCCACATCAGCATCCGCCCTGCCCTGCATTTTCCGGCAAAGCCTGGCGATGGTGGAGCGCAGTTCAGATCGCGCAACAATCAAATCAATGGCACCGTGATCCAACAGGAATTCACTGCGCTGGAAGCCTTCCGGCAGTTTTTCCCGGACGGTCTGCTCAATAACCCTGGGCCCCGCAAAGCCAATCAGGGCGCCAGGTTCCGCCATATTGATATCACCCAGCATGGCAAGACTGGCAGAAACACCACCATACACAGGGTCAGTCATTACAGAGATGTAAGGAATCCCTGCCTGGCGCATTCTTTCCAGTGCTGCACTGGTTTTCGCCATCTGCATCAGAGAAAACAGGGCTTCCTGCATGCGGGCACCGCCACTGGCAGAAAAGCAGATCAGCGGCATCTTCTCTTTCAGGCACAACTCGGCAGCACGGGCAAACTTTTCCCCGACCACAGAGCCCATGGAACCACCCATAAAAGCAAACTCAAAGGCAACGGCAGCGACCGGAATGTCCTCGACGGTACCACGCATGGCCACCAGGGCATCCTTTTCGCCGGTCTGTTTTTGCGCGGCTGTGAGTCGATCACGGTACTTTTTAGTGTCGCGGAACTTCAAGCGGTCATCGGGCTCCAGCTCAGCAAACAGCTCTTCCCTTCCCTCCCGGTCGAGAAAGTAATCCAGCCGCGTGCGGGCGCTGATTCTCATATGATGCTGACACTTGGGACAGACACCCTGATTCCTGTCCAACTCCGGACGATAGAGAACAGCCTCACATTTCACGCACTTGCGCCAAAGCCCTTCTGGCACACTGCTGTTTTTCTGCGCATTGGCAGAACGTGATAACGATGGAATCAGTTTATCGACTAACCAGTTGCTCATTCATTCATCCTGTCATCGTCCATAGCTGAGCGCATTTCGGCAATTTTACTGGCAACACGGTCAATGGCGGCCTGCCCTTCACTGCCATACTTTGCCAGCTCAGATACCAGAACACTGCCCGCAATGACACCATCCGCTGTTCGCCCTATCGCTGCAGCAGACTCACCATCACGGATACCAAAGCCAACACACACCGGAACACTGGCAAAACGGCGGATGTGGTTGACCCGCTCTTCAACTTCTGCCGTATTCAATATTGCCGCACCTGTGACTCCTTTGAGAGAAACATAATAAAGGTAACCACTGGCAATACTGCAGATCTTGGCAATCCGTTCATCGGATGTGGTCGGTGTAATCAGGTTAATCATGTCCATACCGTGGTCATTCAGACTAACCAGGAAATCACCCGCCGCTTCCGGCGGCAGATCCACCATCAGCACGCCATCAACACCCGCCTGGCTGGCCAGCTCAACAAAGCGGTCGTATCCCATGATCTCTACCGGATTGAGATAGCCCATCAGGACAACCGGCGTGACATTATCCCTTGCCCGGAATTCAGAAACCATTGCAAAAACGTCATACAATGTAACACCGTGTGATACTGCCCGCTCATGGGCCTGGGCAATCACCGGACCATCCGCCACCGGATCTGAGAAAGGAAAGCCCAGCTCAATCATATCCGCACCATTGCCAACCAACTGATGCATAACGTCGACGGTCTTTCCCGGAGGGTCACCCGCAAGAATGTAGGGTATCAGAGCCTTACGCTGTTGCCCCCGTAACCTTTCAAAGCAGGTTTTAATTCTGTTCGTTTCAAGACTCATGCTCTGCCCACCTTATACTTCAAGGCCGTCAATCGCGGCAACCGTATGAATATCCTTATCACCACGGCCTGACAGGTTGCAGATAATGATCTGGTCCTTGTCCATCGTGGGCGCGAGTTTATCAACCCATGCCAGGGCATGGGCACTTTCCAGCGCTGGCATAATACCCTCAAGGCGGGTCAGCTTACGGAACGCCGCCAGGGCCTCTTCATCCGTTGCCGCCGGGTATTGCGCACGGCCGATATCTTTCAGGTAGCTATGCTCTGGGCCAACCCCCGGGTAGTCCAACCCGGCTGACACAGAGTGACTCTCGATAATCTGGCCATGTTCATTGGTCATCAGGTACGTTCTGGCCCCCTGCAGCACGCCCGGGCGACCGGAACTCATTCGGGCCGCATGTTTATCGGTATCAACACCGTGCCCTGCCGCTTCAACACCGTACAGCTTGACGTCTTTATCCAGGATAAATTCATGGAACAGCCCCATGGCATTAGAGCCACCACCCACACAGGCAACCAGGGCATCCGGCAGGCGCCCTTCCTTTTCCAGAATCTGCCGACGGGCTTCCCGGCCAATAATACTCTGCAGATTGCGCACCATTTCCGGATAGGGTGATGGACCACAAACCGTACCCAGCAGGTAGAAGGTGTCTTCAGGGCGCGCCACCCAGTCCCTGAGCGCTTCATTAATGGCGTCTTTCAGCGTCTGGGAACCGGTTTCTACCGGAACCACGGTGGCCCCCAGCAGCTTCATGCGATAGACGTTCAATGCCTGGCGTTTAACATCCTTGGCACCCATATAGACGACACACTCCAACCCAAGGCGAGCGGCCACTGTCGCCGAGGCAACACCGTGCTGACCAGCACCGGTCTCCGCAATAATCCGGGTTTTGCCCATATGTTTGGCCAGCAGCGCCTGGCCAACCGCATGGTTGATTTTATGGGCACCGGTATGATTCAGGTCTTCGCGCTTCAGGTAGATCTTTGCGCCACCAAGCGCCTGAGTCCAGCGCTCAGCATAATAGAGCGGTGAAGGACGACCGACAAAGTCAGCCAGGTCACGGTCAAAATCTTCCTGGAAATTCTTGTCCCGCCAGAGCTCTCGCCAGGTGCGATCAAGGTCTTCCAGCGCACCCATCAGGGTTTCGGCCACGAAACGTCCACCGTAACGGCCAAAATTCCCCATTAGATCTGGTTGTTCGTACCTGTGTTCTTCAGAAGAACGAACGTGGGGTTCAGAAATTTCTAGATCGACCATCATCTTCCTGCCGCTTTGATACGGATGTTATCGATAAAAGCTTTGATTTTGTCGTGATCCTTAATGCCAGGCCGACTCTCCACGCCACTGCTGACATCAACGCCATAGGGTCGAACCCTGTTAATTGCCTGAGCGATATTGTCAGGACTCAGACCTCCGGCAAGTACCAGAGGTTTATTCAGCTCATGGGGTATCAAATCCCAGTCAAAGGATTCACCGGTACCACCAGCCTCTCCGGGCTTATAACTGTCCAGAAGGTAGCCACAGGCCGTTGCATAGGGTGCCACCATTGCGGTCACGGCGATATCCGGCCGAACACGGAAGGCTTTCATATAACGGATCCCCCAGCGGGCGCACTCGGCTTCTGTTTCATTCCCATGAAATTGCAGGAGTGAAAGGGGAACCGCATCCAGAACCGATTGAATCAGTTGATCAGAGGCATCCACAAACAGCCCAACCACCGAAACAAAAGGTGGCAGAACCCGGACAATCTCCACGGCCTGTTCAACCGTGACGGAACGCCGACTTTTACGGTAAAACACCAGGCCGATAGCGTCAGCCCCGCTGTCAGCAGCGACCAGGCCATCGTCAACACGGGTAATTCCACAGATTTTTATACGAGGAGATACTTCCATTTCCCGGTGTTCTCTTTCCCACGCCCTGTGCCTGGAGACGATCCGGAACACAGAGCCAACCAAGGGTAAGGGCTTGAAAGTGCTTCCACACTGCCAACGCCAAAGATCAATGCGAAAGAGTTGGCAACCCCTGAACGACCGTTGATCTTATCAGAACATTCCGTGAATTACTGCACCTTGCACATCATTTCAAAGAGTTTAATGTGTACAATCTCCGTTCACCCTGAGCCTGTCGAAGGGTGATTGGCACGGTCTTTGTGGTTGGTTCACAGTCCACACCCTTCGACAGGCTCAGGATGAACGTGGTTCTGCAACCCAGCAAAATCTCCGCTACAGAACGAACAGAGTTTTGAGGTCATTGAAGCAGCCCATCAATTGCATTGAAACCGTTTACCAGTCTTGGAAAACCGTCGATTTACAGCGGAATTAATGGCGCAATAAAGTGCGGGTTTGACTCACTGGCCGGCAGTCCAAACACCTCATCATATCCGGCATCAACAAAATAAAGCCCACAGGGTGAAGCGGTTACCCCACCCTGGGCACGATCCCGGGCATCCAGCACCTCTTTTGCCCAGCCAGGCTCCCGTTTGCCGCAGCCCACCGCCATTAACACACCGGCAAAGTTACGAATCATATGATGCAAAAACGCATTGGCCTGAACATCAATAACAATCAGCGGTCCGTGGCGGGAAATAGCCAGCCGGGTGACATGCCTCACCGGGTTCTTTGCCTGACACTGAATCGCACGATAGGAGGTAAAATCATGCTCCCCCACCAGGTACTCTGCCGCCGCCTTCATTCGTTCAACATCCAGGGGCCGATAGTTCCAGGTTACCCCTTTGCAGAGATGTGCCGGCCGGATGGGATGGTTATAAATCACGTAGCGATAACGTCGCCACAGGGCGGAAAAGCGGGCATGAAAGTCATCAGACACTGGCTTTACCCAGTTTACAGCCACATCATCCGGCAAATTGGCATTTGCACCATAGGCCCAGCCCCGCTCGGTACGAACGGCATCCGTATCGAAATGAATGATCTGATTGCAGCCATGAACACGGGCATCGGTCCTGCCTGCGCAGATAACAGCAACGGGATGGTTAGCCACTTTTGACAGCGCAGCTTCTACAGCAGCCTGCACAGTGGGTAAACCGGTCTTGAGAACCTGCCAACCAAAAAAACGGGAGCCATCGTATTGAACACTGGCAGCATAACGGGGCATGAAAGAAAAATACCTATAGAAAATTGCCAAGGGCAGAATTTAAGCAGGACTGCTTGCGGGTATATTACCACCAGGAGATGTTATCGGGTTAGTGCTGCCAGGCTCTGTAATAAATAAATAGTCACCTGGTTGTCAAACCAGGGCGTTCTGCAGCCGTTCCGGCACGGGAAAAAGCTGCTTTTGCTGCATAGTCCAGCCCTTTTCCCACCAGATAGCCGACACCTGCACCGACCATGACCGAGCCTGTGCCAGACAGGATTCGGTCCATAGGATCAGGATGATTCTCACGTCTTGACGCTTTTGGTGGACTCAGTAATGGAGTTGTGATGGCACTACTGCAACCCAGGCCACAGAGCGCTCCTGCGTAGGTACACGACTGGACAATATGAGAATCCTGCTGAATGAAGGGGGGGATATCAAGGTTATCCATATACGTGGATACGGTATCACGAATTTCCACAGCACCTTGCCATAATCTGGTACAACCGTGATAGGCAGCTTGTGAGATGAGGTATCCCGCAGTGCCCAAAGCGCCCATATATAAGGCGCGATTCAGAAAATTGTCGTTGACCGACATGCTATATACAAGAAAGCCGAAAGCAAGTCCGGTCATAGTACCTGCCAAAGCCAGCGTATCCTTCATGACAGAGGTAGAAATAATAACGTTGGTCGTTGAGCCTGTACCTGAGTTGATATCCATTGTTAATTCCCTCTCTAATATTAAGAATGTGACGTTTTACGTCAGGCGACCAGTGGTTATCGATCTAAGGCATTCAGCCGCCATCCTGGCGCCGGAAAAGGCTGCTTTTGCCGTATAGTCCAGCACTTTTCCCACCAGATATCCGACACCTGCACCGACCATGACCGAGCTTGGGCCAGACTTGATTCGGTCCATAACATTAGGAGGAGGCCAGCAAGGAGGAGGATCATATTCGCCAGAGTGCGCACGTCTATCCATTTCTATTGACTCTTCTGATTGAATCAGTAATGGATATTCGAGGGCACGACTGTAACGCAGGCTATACAACGCCCCGGCGTAGGTAAATGCCTGGACAATATGAGAATCCTGACTGAAGGGGGTAATGCCAGGGTTATTCATATACGTGGATACGGTAGCACGAATTACCTCAGTGCCTTTCCAGAAGGCGGTACAACCGTGACAGGCACTTTGTGCGATGAGGTATCCCGCAGTGCCACAAGCACCCATATATATGGCACGATTCAGAAAATTGTCTTCGACCGCGAAGGCAAATACAGGAAAGCCAGAAGCAAGCCCTGACAGGGTACCTGCCAAGACCAAAGCATCCTTCACTACAGAGGTAGAAATGACTACGTTGTTCTTCGAACCTGCAACTGGATTGATATTCATAGTTGAGTCGCTATTCTGGACAATATGAGAATCCAGACTGGTGGGGGTATTACCAAGGTTATTGATATACGTGGATACTGTATCAGGAATTTCCACAGCACGTTGCCAGAAGGCGACAAAACCGTGATAGGCACTTTTGGCGATGAGGTATCCCGCAGTGCCACTAGCGCCCACATATAAGGCGCGATTCAGAAAATTGTCGTCGTTCATGGTGCGGGATACAAGAAAGCCAAAAGCAAGCCCTGACAGGGTACCTGCCAAGGACAAAGTATCCTTCATTACAGAGGTAGAAATAACAACGTTGGTCGTTGAGCCTGCACCTGAGTTGATATTCATAGTTAAGCCGCAACCTGATGGAAGAATCTGACGCTCTATGTGAGTTAGCCCTGTAGATGCCCAAGCCAGAAAAAAGTTCCCGCCAGCCGGTAAAAAAAGGGCTTTTTCCGCACCGCCGGTCAAAGACAAGGGGCGAATCAATGGATTCGCCCCGGAATAACTTCATCATTTTATTCAGACTGGGAAAGTGCCGCCGCCCGCTTCCCGCCACCCGCTGCCCGCAAAAGCACAAGTGGTTCCAACTTTTCGGGAAACGGGCGGCGGGTAGCGTCTGCAGAAATGTCGAAGTTATTTCAGGACAGCTCCCAACTAAACTATGCCCCATATTTACCTGACATGGTTATTTTATCGATGAATACCATTTCCCGTTCCCACTCACTCGTTTCCATGGATATCGACGTACAAGCGACGATCGATCCCTGTCCCATTTGCCTTCTTGATTTTCACGGCCGTGATGTGGCGCCCACTGTCGTCACAACCCGATGCAGTCATCACTTCGATCTGGGGTGTATTGCCAAAGCTTTTATTTCACAGCCTGTTGGTTCACGCCAGTGCGCGATGTGTCGGCAAAACCCCATGCCTCTGGTGAATGTGGACACCAATAAATCTTACCCGGATGAATTTTTCCCCGATCAGGTGTTTTTCGACGCTTGCCTGTACAATGAGCTGGAGACCGTCAAGCACCTGGTCAACAAGGGCGTTGATATCAATGCCCATATGGATGATGGCTTCACTGCCCTGATGCTGGCCTCCCAACAAGGGCACATGGCGATCGCCTTACTGCTGATTGACAAGGGCGCTGACGTCAATGCTGCCCGGAGTAATGCCATCGAACTCAATGGCTTCAACGCCCTGATGTCAGCCTCACAGGAAGGGCACAGAGCGATCGTTGAACTGCTGATCGACAAGGGTGCCCACGTCAATGCCGTTACAGACAATGGCTTCACCGCCCTGATGCTGGCCTGCCAGCAAGGACACACAACGGTCGCCGAGCTGCTGATCGACAAGAGTGCAAACATCAATGCCAGAAATTGCATTGGCTTCACGGCCCTGATGTCGGCCTCCCGGCAAGGGCACATAGCGGTTGCCGAACTGCTGATCAACAAAGGTGCTGACATCAATGCCGTTATGGCCAATGGCTCCACTGCCCTGATGTCGGCCTGCCAGCCAGGTCACAAAGCGGTTGCCGAACTGTTGATCAACAGAGGCGCTGACGTCAATGCCTGCCGGAGTAATGCCGGAAATACCGATGGCTTCACGGCCCTGATGTTAGCCTCCTGGCTAGGGCACAAGGCTGTCGTCGGCTTGCTGATCGACAAGGATGCGAATATCAATGCCAAAAATTGCCATGGCTTCACGGCCCTGGCGCTGGCCTCCAAGAAGGGATACAAGGCAGTCGCCGAACTGCTGATCGACAAAGGCGCTGACCTCAACGCCAGAAATTGCCATGGCTTCACGGCCCTGATGTCAGTCTGTCAGGAAGGACATACCTCAGTCGCCGAGCTATTGATCATCAAAGGCTCTGACGTCAATGCCACCCTGGACGACGGCTTCACGGCCCTGATGTTAGCCTGCCAACAAGGACATCAAGCGGTCGCCGAGCTGCTGATCGACAGAGGCGCCCACGTCAATGCCGTTATGAACCATGGCTTCACAGCCCTGATGTCAGCTGCCCAGGAAGGACATGAATCGGTCGCCGAGCTGCTGATTGAAAGGGGTGCCAACGTCAATGCCGTTACGGACAATGGCTCCACTGCCCTGATGAGGGCCGCCTGGCAGGGGCACGAGACGGTTGTCAAGCTGCTGATCGACAAAGGTGCCAAAGACAAAGACGGCAATGCCCTGCTGCTGGCAATCCAGAACAGACACAGGGTGATCATTCAGCTACTGATCAAAGCCCGGGCTAATCAGTAATAATTATCAGATCGCCATGACTCCCGGCTTAGGATTTACCAGACGCCGGGCATATCAACATATTGAACTTATGGGTCATGTACAGGTCTCTTTATGACTATTTAAATCAAAAAAAGTTGGATTACTCTATGACTCCAGGCTTTCCTCACCAAACAGGTAATTATTACCCACCAGGCTCGATGCCTCAGCATGACACTTATAGCCAATCAGCTATCAATGACCCAAATCCAGCTGAAATCGTTCAAAATGAACGGATAAACATCACCAGAACCATTCGGACACAGGGCCTGAAACCCGATCAGCCACATGTTCATTCAGAACAGCCTTCAGCCAACCCGTTACAGCGGGGCAAAATCAAGGCTGACTCTACACAACCGCCGCATTTTAATCAGCTACCGAAACACTATCCTGCACCCTCCGCCGCACCAACGTTAAACCGGGGGCTTTCCGGCACTGATATCCCTGCCCTCGGCCATCAGGCAGCCAACCAGTTCACTGACGCGCCTCCAACAGCAGGCAGGAACCAATACATACCCATGCAAACCAATCAGGATAACTGCGTTCCATCAACAAATCCTTTTTCCACCCCCGGTGGAAACAGTTATCAGGCGGCGATGCCATGGAATCAAGCGCCGGTAAAATCCTTGACAGAGCTACAAAAGGAACACGACATTTCTTCACAACTGTTTGAGTTGTGTGGCAAGCAGGCCGTTGCACTGCTCAATCAACAGGCCGTTGCACTGCTCAATCAAATGAGCAATACCGGCTCAACCTTTTCGACTTGCCAGCCTACGGGAACTTCTGCCAGTCACTCTACTTATCCGGGTGCGAGTTTATCAGGAGCGTCCGCCCGCTTACCGTTTTCGCAAATTGCCTACAATAGGCCTGCAGCTGATTACTCCGGTTACAGGCCGAGTGAAAATGCCAGTGGTGCTAATGCTATAGACTACGGACACTCGTCTCTGGTACCAACAAACATGAAATCACAAAACCTTATACAGATCCTGCCCTCTTCATCCCAGCTGAAGCGCCCACACAATCCGGACTGGAACCATTATGGGAAAATTGGGGCATTTCAGCCCATAAAATCTTCCCCATCCACCATCACTTATCAAAATGATCAAGCCATGGGGTTAAGTGGTCCGGCCTACAGCCACCAATATTCAGTAAACCAAATGAAACAGAGGACACCCTCTAATGAACCACAGGGCATGATGATTCCCCAGGCTGGTTACTCTGCGGCCAGAAGTACTTATTCTAACAACAGGCAAATGACGTACCATGCACAACCCCCGATAAATCCTATGGTGCAAAACCTTTCAACACCACCTGGACAAAACCTCACAGCCAACCCTTCATCCTCCCTGCAGTCACCCGGGTTTGTGTACTCTGCAACCAGTCACCCGGTTTCAGTCTCGTCAAATTCCGGTGATAGAACCAACTCGTCCTTGAGTGCTACCACCAGTAAATCGACACCAGTTAACTACGACACTGTGCAACAAGCCACAGGTTGCCCGGATACCGGGGCCAGACAAACCAGCAAAGAAACTCAACAGCAAAACCCGACACCGGCAAGCACACGTGTCAGAAGCAAATCAGTGGATTTTGATTGGCAAGCTCCTGAATTTGACCGACAGTCCAAAGAGATTTTGTTATTAATCAAAGAGACCCAAAAGATAATGGGTATAGACAAACTGGACGTGCCCTGGGTTACCCCCGCACACGTGTTAATCATTGCAGCAGACGCAATCGAGGGCAACATAACAGAAACAACGATGCAAATATTTCGTTTAGCCTATCTAAAAAGCCTGCCAAATGAACCAGATAATCCATTAGAAAATGTCAATCAGGCGATGGCCAGGGTCGTCAGCAATTGGTATGAACAAGGCGAAGAAGAAAGAATAGAGACTGAATACTTCGAACTATTAAATTCCATCAATAAATACAGACAGGCGAAAAAACAGATAAAATTGCAGAAAAGAGCTTCCTTTACCAGGGTTTTTCAAATAGCTGCTGAAATTTTAAAGTCTGAAAGGAAAGCAATTGGAAGTAGTCACTTACCACCAAAGAAAGAAAGAGCCGACTTTGTTGACTACATTCAAACAGCCTTGGAGTTCATTAAACGCTCCTCAGAAAGCACGAAAGAGACAACCACCAAACAGGGAAAAAGCAACAACGAATATTTAAACGACGCAGTAATAATGAAGGATTAAGAAGGGTAAATGGCGGTGAGGGAGGGATTCGAACCCTCGATACGGCTACAAACCGTATACTCC
>NZ_JAHHPP010000347.1 GCF_024606265.1 Endozoicomonas sp. SESOKO1 | reverse complement strand
GATCAAAAAAATACTGATAACTATCTCGCTGATAATGTTCAGCTTTGGTATTAAAGCAAAAACACCGGAGGGTGCGATCTCTACAAGATTCATTATTGGCTTCCACCCAGAGGCTTATCATGAGTTTGGTGGAGCTGTTGAAGCCTGTGAATATATTAAAAGACACAGTAAATTTGATCAGCCAATATCATTAGTCAGACCACTGGGTAATGCAGCCATTCTTGTTCATATCAATCAGCTTGATTACCCACAATCAGAAAGATTTATTAAACAATTGTTATCTATGGAGAAAGTTCGCTATGTCGAAATCGACAGCACGATGAATCCACTGCATAACCGAAATATGTATACCCTACCCCTCAGGTAAGAACCGATGAGCTCACTACTGACAAGGACCGTTTTAGCAGCAACACTGTTAACGCCAACATTCATTTCACAGGCTGAAGTGGATAATTACCGACTTTTATTACAACGAACAGATCGAGTCATTGTTCACTTTAAAGAAAAGCCTACCGAAGCCAGGGCATTAGCCTTTATTAAACAGGGGGTAACCCATGGTGGCTATGGGGTTGCTGCCGGAAAAAGGCAGGAAGTGCTGTCAATAGGAGCCACCGTTAATCTTCAAGATGCAAAAATTCTGGCAGAGGGATTAGAAGATGACCCTCAGGTAAAGTTTGCTGAACCAGACCTGGTAATGCAGACCATGAGAGTCCCGAATGACCCTCTTTATAATGAGCAATGGCACTACTATGAATCCGAGGCGGGCATTAATCTACCTGCAGCCTGGGACATATCCATTGGCAGTACTGACAATGTGATTGGTGTTATTGATACCGGAATTACTGACCATAAAGAGATTAACGACAGGCTGGTAGCCGGTTACGATTTTGTTTCAGATCCCTGGATGGCCAATGATGGTGATGGCTGGGATAGTAACCCCCGGGACCCCGGAGACTCTCTTCAACCCGGTGCCTGCGGAACCTCATTCGGTGCCCCTATTCCGGCTAATGCTCAAAAGAGCAGCTGGCACGGTACTCACGTTACGGGCACGATTGCGGCTAACACCAATGATAACACTGGTGTTTCAGGGGTAACCTGGCTCTCCAGGGTTCAAACCCTCAGGGCGCTTGGGCGATGTGGTGGTTATACCTCCGACATCGTTTCAGCCATGCGTTGGGGGGCTGGCCTGAGAGTCTACGGACTCCCGATAAACCCCAACCCGGCCAAAGTACTTAATTTAAGCCTTGGTGGTGAAGCGCTCTGGTGCCCGCAAACCTATCAGGATGCCATCGATGAAGTGGTTGCCGCGGGTGTCACAGTGGTCGTTGCGGCAGGTAATGAGCAACAAAATGTGGCGATAAGCACGCCGGCAAACTGCAAGAATGTCATTGTGGTTGGAGCGATCAATCGCACAGGAAATCGTAGCTGGTACTCAAATTATGGTACCGGTATCGACATTATGGCCCCCGGTGGTGAAACCCATTTCCAGGGCAATGGCATCCTGTCATTGTACAATTCAGGGCTGAAGGGCCCAAAAAATGGCTCCTACTCTGAACTACAAGGCACGAGCATGGCAGCACCACATATCGCGGGTTTGATTGACCTTAGCTACGCGGTCAATCCAACGCTGTCACCTTCTGAGCGTCTGCACCTCTTAAAAGAAACAGCAAGACCCTTTGCCCCGGATAGCAATTGCTCACCCTTCCGGTGCGGTGCCGGGATTGCTGATGCAGCAGCCTTCCTGAAAGCAATCCGGAAAGCCAGGTGAAAAATAGTCAGACGAGTCCTTAAATCAGGTCTAGGTCTTTAATAAAAGCCAACAAGATAAACAGGTATTGCAATACTTCATGCGAAACAGGCATTGTAGCAGTAGTACCTGGTATGAAGAGAGATTGATTCAGCAGTGCTTCTCTCTCCAATAAATCCAATGGCTTCAATAAATCCAATGGAGTGGAACCTTGAAACCATCAAATCATTCACTGGTGCTGGCTGGAATTTTTTCCTCTCTCATCACCCCCGTGAGTCTTAAGGCTGATTCAGATTTGGAAATTGCTGATGATGAGCTTCTGGATCTCAGTCTTGAACAGTTGATCTCCCTGGATGTCCCCGACGTCACATCGGTATCCAGGCGCAAACAGCGCCTGATGGACTCCCCCGCCGCTGTCTTTGTCATCACCAATGAGGATATTCAGCGCTCAGGCGTGACATCCATTCCAGAAGCACTGAGAATGGTGCCGGGCATGCAGGTAGCCCGGTTAAATGGCAATACCTGGTCCATCAGCACCCGGGGTTTTAACTATATTTTTGCCAATAAATTGCTGGTACTGATCGACGGGCGCACGGTTTATTCCCCTTTGTTCTCCGGTGTTAACTGGGATGTTCAGGACACCATGCTGGAAGACATTGCCCGTATTGAGGTGATTCGCGGCCCGGGTGCGGCGCTGTGGGGTGCCAATGCGGTCAATGGCGTGATCAATATTATTACCAAACATGCGGCAGATACCCAGGGCGGTCTGTTGTCCACAGGGTTTGGTTCCGAAGAAAAGGCCTTTGCGGCCTATCGCTATGGGGGTGAGCTGGGTGATGACGGTCATTACCGCGCTTTCTTCAAGACCTTCAATCGCGATGGCCTAGCGCACAAAGACGGTACCAATGCCAATGATGACTGGAGGATAAACCGGGCAGGATTTAAAGCGAACTGGCGGACAGAAACCGGGGCTGAAGCTTCACTTCAGAGTGAAATTTATGATGGCACAACCCGCCCTGCATTAAAAATCTTTAATGAAACGACACTGAGTCCGGATCTTATTATCAATCAAAGCAGAGATCAAAAGGGCGGGCACCTGATCGGCAGCTATAAACAGTATCTGGCTAACGGCAACCACTTTACACTTAAAGGCTACTTTGACCGCTATGAAAATTATGACTACCGGGTCACTGAAAAGCGCGATACTGCCGACCTTGAGTTCCAGCACCAGATACTCCCCGGCAACGATCATGACATCATCTGGGGCCTGGGTTATCGACTGACCCAATACAATCTCAGTGCCATGAACAACATCACTATGGCACCCACCAGGCGAACGGACCGGCTGTACAGCGCCTTTGTCCAGGATCATATTACCCTGTCACCGCAATGGTCTCTGACGCTCAGCTCACGCTTTGAGCATAACGACTTCACCGACTTCGAGATTCAACCCAATGCCAGCCTGACCTGGAAAATATCGGATCAGCAAACCCTGTGGATGAAAGCGGCCAGTGCGCTGAAGACGCCGTCAATCAGTGAAACCTCGGTAACTTCCCGTGGAATTGCATTCCTGCGGGAAGACGACGCCCCGGTACCGGGAACGGCCACTCCAGACTTGCTGGCTATCAGTGGCAATGATCAACTTGAGTCCGAAAGATTGTTTGCCCTGGAGGTAGGCTATAGAGAGCAATTTAATCACCGGCTGCTGTTTGATATCACTGCCTTTTTCAACCAATACCGGGATCTTTTGGCCTACGTTGACCGGTCTGGTTGTCTGGAAGGGACAGGGCCTGCACAACCTCCTTTCCCTGTGCCACTTTGTTCCTATAACCCTACCGCCCTGTCGCCATCAGTAGAGTATTCAACAACATTCTCCAATGGCCTGAGGGCAGATACCTACGGACTTGAACTCACAACAGACTGGCAAGCGACGACCTGGTGGAAACTGCAATTTAACTACAGTTTTCTGGGAGTTGATGCATTCAGTGATAGCAGCGGTTCACCCACAACCGATAGTTATCTCAAAGGCAATGAAAACCTTCTGGAAACCCTCAGTGCGGACCACACCGCCAATATCCGTTCCTATATGAACCTCCCCAACCAGTGGCACCTGGATTTCTGGGTACGTTACATGGATAACCTGAAAAATGCCCGGGTTAAGGCCTACACGGCACTGGACGTCAGGGTCGCCAAAAAATTCGGCAAAGATCTGGAGCTGTCCTTAACCGGCCAGAACCTGTTCGACAAACAACGGCTGGAATTCGATGAAATATTCAGCGGGCTCGGCGCAACTGAGGTACAGGAATCCTGGTACCTGCAGTTACGCTGGCAACATTAATCGGATGGGGGAGATCACTTCATGCCGATCATAATCAACAAAACATACGCAACCATTGCCATAGCTCTGCTCTGCTGCTTTAGCGTCACGCAATCCAAAGCCAGCGAGGTTACCAAAGCGGATAAGGTCAAGGCCGCCATTGTCTATAAACTGACCAAATTTGTCACATGGCCCGGAAAAAAGCAGACCCTGGCACTGTGCATTGTGGGTAGCGGAGCCATTAACAGTGAACTGTTAAAGATTAATCATAAATTCAGCATGGGACGGCGCATATCAGTCACGCATAAAACATCCACAGCACCGCTGGAAAAGCTGTGTGACATTGTCTACATCCATAACTCACCACCCAATGTCGTATCCGGGATCTTACAGAAATTAAACAATGAATCAGTACTGACCATCAGTGACAGTGAAAATTTCGCTTATCAAGGTGGCGTGATAGGGCTGATTCGTACCGGCAGCCGGATTCAATTTGCCATCAGTCAGAGTGCGAGCAAAAATGCGAGCCTTTCAATTAACGCCCAATTGATGAGGTTAGCCAAGGTTGTTAAATAATCATCATGATCACATTTAAGAACCTGCCCATTAAAAAGAAGTTACGATACGCCATGTTGCTAACGGCGTATTCCGTTCTGCTGGTCACCCTGAGTGTACAAACCGTGAGTGAATATATGCACTCGCGGTCTTTTCTGGTCAGTAAACTGGAAACGTTAGTTGAAGTCATTGGCGCAAATGCGCAGGCAGCCCTGATGTTTGAGGATACGGTAGCGGCCGGGCAACTATTGAACGGCTTCTCCAGCACCGATGAAATTGAAGCCGCCTACTTACTGAATCCGGCCGGTGAGCGTGTTGCAGGCTATTATCGCGAAAAGAAGCAACCCTGGGCTTTTACCCTTGAAGAGCTCAACCAGCCCGTTACGTTATTCAGCAAGTCCAAGCTGCATTTATATCGTCCCATCGATATGGATGGTCAGTTCATTGGTGCCATTTATATCCAGTCAAACCTGAGTGAATTCTACCTGCACCTGACCCATATCTTATTGTTGGCCATGATTGCGGCATTAATTTCTATCGTGCTGGCAGCAATGCTGAGTTCCAGGCTGCAAAAACTGCTGGCACGCCCCATTACGGAACTGGCCGATACCATCAGCGAAATCACTGAATACCAGCAATATGATCGCCATGTGCAAAAATACGATAACGATGAGATTGGACAACTGTATGACTGCTTCAATGACATGCTCATGCAGATAAAAGAGAGAGATGACCGACTGCAGCAGCATCGTGAAAACCTGGAAGCAACCGTAGCCAACCGGACTAATGAACTGAAAATGGCCAACCGGGGGTTAAAAGAAAATCTGACGGAGCTTAATGAAGCCAAAGAAGCAGCCCTGGATGCTGCGAAAGCAAAAAGTTCCTTCCTGGCCAACATGAGCCATGAAATCCGCACGCCGATGAATGGCGTTCTTGGCATGCTGGACCTGATGAAAGACACCCCGCTGACAAAAACACAAAATGATTTTCTGAATACCGCTTATTCCTCTGCTGACTCTCTACTCTCCATCATTAACGACATTCTCGACTTTTCAAAAATTGAAGCGGGCAAAATGACCATTGAAGAAGTGGATATTTCCGTCAGGGATGTTGTTGAGGATGTCTGTACATTACTGGCAGGCACTGCCCGGGAGAAGGGTCTGGAGCTTAGCTGCTACACCGATGTTGATCTGCCGGGAACACTGAAAGGTGACTCGGTAAGACTGAGACAGATTTTAACCAACCTCATTAGTAATGCCGTGAAGTTCACCATCAAAGGAGAGGTCAGCGTAAAGGTAAACCTCATCAAGCGATCACAGACGTCTGCCCAAATTGAGTTTTCTGTGGAGGATACCGGCATTGGTATTGCTGAACATATCCTGCCAACCCTGTTCAATGAGTTTACCCAGGCCGATGGCAGTACTACCCGAAAGTTTGGAGGCACCGGCCTGGGCCTGACGATCTCCAGACAATTAGTGGAATTAATGGGGGGCAACATCAGCGTTATCAGTGCTGAAGGTCTCGGCTCAACATTCACCTTCACCCTGGAGATGGAAATATCCCAGAACCAATACCAGCAAACATCACAGGTACTCCATGCACTGGATGGTATCAAGGCCCTGGTCGTTGATGATAACAACACCAACCGGGAGATTCTTCGCCACTATCTGACGGCCTGGGGCCTGAATCACAATGAGGCGTCAACGGTAAAAGACGCTCTCCAGATATTGAGAAAAGCCTATAACAATAACCAACCCTATGAGCTTGTCTTTCTGGATATGAATATGCCCGACATGGATGGGCTGGAATTGTCTAAAGTGATCGAAGATGATCCTAACCTGAATCCCATTCGCAGAATAATGCTCAGTTCAACCGGTTTTATCACTCAGGAAGAACAGCAGGCTGCCGGACTGTCCGCTTGCCTGAGCAAACCGTTCCGGCAGTCCAGCTTACTGGATACCACAATGCAGGTTATGCATCACCATCACGCAAGCCAGCAACCGGGTGGTATGGCTGATCAATTTGAAACAGAAGCAGCAGTATTCTCAGAAAACATTCAAATCCTGCTGGTAGAAGACAATGTGGTAAACCAGAAAGTCGCTATCAGCATGCTGAAAAAAATTGGTTTGCAACATATCCATTTAGCAGAAGATGGTCGTGAAGCTGTCGACATGAGTCGACATCAAACCTACGACCTGATGCTGATGGATTGCCAAATGCCCGAGATGAGCGGATATGAGGCCACAGGCCTGATCAGGCAAAGAGAGCGTGAGCAGCAGTTGCCCAGAATACCCATTATCGCGATGACAGCCAATGCAATGACTGAAGACAGGGAAAAGTGCCTGGCTGCCGGTATGGATGACTATCTGAGTAAACCGGTCAAAATTGACCACCTGAGGGAAAGGCTGGAACACTGGCTGATTCACGACACACCTCTGCGGGCAGCCATATTTGAGGCTGAAGAAAACACACAGGCTATTGCTTGTAAACTGGATCAGTACCCATTAATTGATCAGTCCGTATTCAATTCACTTCAAGAGCTGATGGAAGAAGAGTTCCCGGTGCTGATTGACAGCTATTTAGAAGACGCACCCAAACTAATGGCCGATATCCAGTTCTCCTCCAAAGACGCAGACCGGGAAGTGCTTGTAAGAGCGGCCCATACCCTGAAATCAAGCAGCAACAATCTTGGAGCAATACAGCTGGCAATGATTGCCGCCGACATAGAAAAGGAAGGGCAAGCTCATAAACTGGGAGAAGCGTCAGCGTTAATTCCTTCGCTACAATCAACGCTTGATAAAACCCTGAGTGTTCTTAGAGGGTCTGATACTTAACATCATCCCTTTAATGCTAATGCTTATAAATGGCGCCATATATACTTGCGCGACCACAAGCTTTAACTTCTGATGACCCTGATCGTATTTTCAAAATGTTTGCCGTGATCTCATTTCCTTCCTGTAATTTTTTAGCCTACAAAGAAAAAGCCCAGTTAATTGCTTAACTGGGCTTTTCTGTTTGGTGCCTGGCGATGTCCTACTCTCACATGGGGAAACCCCACACTACCATCGGCGATCGGTCATTTCACTACTGAGTTCGGGATGGGATC
>NZ_JAHHPP010000034.1 GCF_024606265.1 Endozoicomonas sp. SESOKO1 | reverse complement strand
TTTGGTGAACAGGAAAAGAAGTGTTCGGCTTTCTAACAGACAGTCCCTGATATGTAAATTGTTGTTCACAGGCATCAAATTGACATGTTTGTTCTATTGAATCTGATGAGCCGGAATAAAGATCGGAAAAAGCAAGATCGAATGAAGCTAAGCTATTACAGTGATTCATTGAAGTATTGAAATATCGAATTGCAGCCTGAGACTACTTTTTCTTATAAAAGTTCCTCCCTGGCACAACCCATTCACAATGTGGTCTTGCGTAAAGTGTTTGTCTCAGCACCGATAACAATGATATTCAGATAATCCAATTGGCCACATTAAACCCCATCAATCCAGAGCATTCCTTAAGCGTATCCCGGGATTTTTAATTCAATGGTTCAGTGATAGTATGCTCAACCCAATATTATACCGTGTTCGGGTGTTTGATGAGTAAGCAGGAACCTGCATTCTGGCAGGTAAAATCGTTAACCGAGATGACGCCTGAAGAGTGGGAGTCGCTCTGTGATGGCTGTGGTCGCTGCTGCCTCAATAAGATCATTGATGCTGATACTGACGAGATTCACACAACGGCGGTAGCCTGTCGGCTGCTGGATCTGGAGACCTGTCGCTGCAGACAGTATAAACACCGTCGTAAATATGTGGATGACTGTATCAAGTTTACCCCGAAAACCCTCCATGAACATTTGTCATGGTTGCCAGACAGCTGCGCTTATAACCTGCTCTATCATGGCTATGATCTCCCACAATGGCATCCCCTGAATACCGGGTGCCCGGACTCTGTCCATGAATCCGGTTTCTCCATCAGGGACAGGGATATCGCTTCAGAAGAAGATGTTCCGAACCCGTCGGACTGGTTTGATTATATTATCCGGGTGAAATAAAGCGGTTTCTGAACGAGATTCAGATTACCGCCTCAGTGACTGGATGGTGTGTGTGGCACCAGCGCGGACGAAGTCGGCGTCACAACCAGCGGTTACCAGACTGAATCCTTTTTTGCGCATACGATCAGCGAACGCCGGTCCCATGCAGTGAATAGCGGCAGGTACGTTATGCTTTTTGCTGCGGGCAAGGATATGTTCGATAGCCTCCACGACGGGTGGCTCATAGTCGTCAGGTCGAGGCTGGCAGCCCAGGGCATAGGAAAGGTCAAAGGGACCAATATAGATGGCTCCCAGTCCTTCAGTGCTGAGTATGTCGTCCAGGTTATCCAGGGCCTGGCGAGTCTCGATCATGACCATGGGCAGAATGGTCCCGTCTGCTTTTTCCGGGTAATCACTGCCGGCATAGATCATTGCCCTGCTGGGGCCAAAACTGCGGTTGCCTTTGGATGGGTAACGACAGGTGGCAACAAATTCCCGGGTTTGCTGTGCGGTTTCAATCATTGGGCAGATGACACCATAAGCACCGGCATCCAGCATTTTCATAATGATGCCCGGGTCGAGCCAGGGAACCCTGACCAACGGCGTCACCGGAGTGGTGGATATGGCCTGCAGCATGGCCAGGGCGGACTCGAAGCCAATCATGCCGTGCTGCATGTCAATGGTCATTGCATCAAAACCCTGATGGGCAATCAATTCAGCTGTCATTGGGCAGGGATGGATAAGCCAGCAGTTTATCGCGGTCTTATTTTGCTGGAAAAGGCTCAGTACCTGATTTTTTCTCATTGTTGGTCCGGTGGTTGTTTACGTTGTCTGGTGGTTGTTGTCTGGTGGTTGTTGTCTGGTGGTTCTTGTTTGGTGCTTGTTGTCTGGTGATGGAGTCAATGAATTATAGCCAACGGGCAAGTGGTTCAGCCTGCTTACTGTCTGATAATTGATCCCCAACGCTTGTCAGAGAGGTGGAAAACCTTACACTAGCCTATCCTCGGACAGTCCCGGGTTAACTTGAACATTGAAACCAAGAGTCTGTGATCGAATGACACCCCATGGCACGCTTTACGGTCTGGTTCTGGCTGGCGGTCGTTCCTCCCGGATGGGACAGGACAAGTCACGTCTGAGCTGGTTTGGCAGGCCGCTCTACCAGCATATGGTTTCTCTGCTGATCAGGGCCGGGATCGGTCAGGTTCTGATCAGTGGGTCCGGTTTTTCGTCCGATGACGATGCTGTCATTGACGATGTGGTTCCCGGAAGAGGTCCAATCAGTGGCATTCACGCCGCTTTACAGCGATTGCAGGATGGCGATCGACTACTGGTGATTCCTGTGGATATGCCTCTGGTCCCTGCCGATGCGATCCGGATACTTGGTGATCAGCAGCGGGCCTGCTGTTTTGAGGGCTTTAATCTACCCGTGATGCTGCCGGTCACCACTGAATTGCGGCAAGCCGTTGAGCGCTCCATCGCGAGTGATAATCCGAAGGACTATGCACTCTGGCGCCTTCATCAGCTATCAGGTGGGCAGACCCTGTCGCTGCCGTTATCCATGGCAGACCTTTTTGTAAACGCCAATACGCCTGAAGACTGGCGTGACCTGGTGAATAAGGAGATTGTTCAGAAATAGGCGGCCGTCCACACGACGAGCGCTGGCCATGAGCATCCCCTACTGACAACGTTTGAATATAGACTGGAGCAAGAGTATCCATGGCTCACAATCAGTTTGAAAAGTTTATTCCTGTCAACATTGCCGTACTGACGGTATCCGACACCCGTACTGAAGAAAACGACACCTCCGGTCACTTGCTGGTTGAGAGCCTGACCGCTGCTGGCCACAAACTTGCTGACAAGGTCATTGTAAAAGACGACATCTATAAGATCCGTGAAGTGGTATCCCGCTGGATTGCCAGTGATGCAGGGACTCCAGACTGTGTACAGGCCGTTCTGGTCACCGGCGGTACCGGGTTCGCTGGCAGAGATAGCACGCCAGAAGCGCTGATGCCTATCTTCGACAAGCAGATTGATGGTTATGGCGAACTGTTTCGTCAGCTTTCCTATGAGCAGATCAAAACCTCCACAATCCAGTCCCGCACCGTGGCGGGCATGGCCAATGGCACCGTTATTTTTGTTATGCCCGGCTCCAATAATGCCTGTAAGACCGCCTGGGAAGGCATTATCAGGGATCAGCTGAACAGCCAGCATCGTCCCTGTAACTTTGTCGAACAGCTTAAGACAGCCGAACAATTGAAAAAGGCAGGGTAATCATGTCGTTTACCAGTAATGCCCTTAGCCATATTGATAGTGATGGTAAGGCCAGCATGGTTGATGTTGGTGAAAAAGACATCACCCGTCGTGAAGCCAGGGCCGAAGGCTACATTTACATGGCGCCTGAGACACTGGCGCTGGTAAAAGACAACAGCCTTAAAAAAGGTGATGTACTTGCCGTGGCCAGAATTGCCGGAATCCAGGCTGCCAAGCAGTGCAGCCAGCTGGTGCCACTTTGCCACCCGTTGATGCTGAACTTTATTGGTGTTGAGTTTCAACTTGAAGGTGCACCTTCAGAGAATGGCGAAGCCTGTATTCGAATTGAAACCTGCTGCCGCCTGAATGGCAAAACCGGTGTTGAGATTGAAGCGCTGACAGCGGCATCGGTTGCGGCCCTGACGATCTATGATATGTGCAAGGCGGTGGACAAAGAGATGCATATTGAGGGCATTCGTGTTCTGGAAAAAAGCGGCGGTCGAAGTGGCCATTATATTCACGGCTCAAAGGCTGCTGCTTCAGATGCCGAGTCGGGAGATGCAGCATGATTAAAGTACTGTTCTTTGCCAGTTTTCGGGAAAAACTGAATTGCGAGCAACTGATACTGGAAGAAGGAGAATATGCTTCCTTGCTGTCCGCCTTGAAAAGTCAGCTGGCTGAAAAAGGCGAAGACTGGCGTGAGGTCATGATGAGTGACCGTACACTGGTCGCCATCAATCAGAATATGACCCGTCAGGATGTTGCATTACAGCCTGGTGATGAGATTGCCTTTTTCCCTCCGGTTACCGGGGGATGAATTTTATCTGAACCACAAAGACACGGTGACACAAGGGCTTTATTTTGTGCTCGTTTCCACATCCTCAGTCCCTGTGGAAACAATAGAAAAGCCCCGGAAAATTTTTGTCGCTTTGTGGTGCAAAAACAAGCAGGATAAGCGCCTTGATTTCCATTCAAGCAGAAGACTTTAACCCCGGCCGCGAATATGAACGACTGGAAGGGAATAAGTCATCGGGAGCCATTGTTACCTTTACCGGTACGGTTCGGGATATGAACCTTGGGGATCAGGTGGGTGGCCTGTTTCTGGAACATTATCCGGGGATGACGGAAAACGCCCTGCAGGCAATTATCGATGAGGCCATGGCACGCTGGGAGCTCCAGTCTGTGCGGGTTATCCACCGCATTGGGCAAATGTACCCCGGGGATCGCATCGTTTTTGTCGGTGTCGCCAGTGCCCATCGTAAAGAGGCGTTTGCCGCCTGTGAATTTATGATGGATTACCTGAAAACCCGCGCGCCGTTCTGGAAGAAAGAGACGACGCCCGACGGGGATCGCTGGGTGGATGAGCGAGAGTCTGATCAGGAAGCTGCAGATCGCTGGCTTTGACCTTTAAAAGTGAACGCTTAAAAAAGAGCTGTTTCATGTTAAGAACATTATTTTTAACATTTGTACTCTTTTGTACGGGGGCATCGGCCTGTGCAGAAGAACTGAAAGTGGCGGTTGCGGCAAACTTCAAACCGTCGCTGGAAGCCTTGGCAAAAGTGTTTGAAGCAGACACCGGGCACCGGTTGTTGATCTCCTCTGCCTCCAGCGGTGTGCTGTATAACCAGATCAGCCATGGCGCCCCTTTCGATATTTTTCTGTCAGCAGATAGCCAGAGACCCGGGCTGCTGGAAAAAGAAGGACTGACACTGAAAGGCAGCCGACACGCTTATGCCTTGGGAGAACTGGTTCTGTGGAGCCCCGGGGTTTCCGGTGAGGATGGGAAAGATAAGACCATGACACTGGAGGACCTGGCGGTCTATAAAGGGCGCCTGGCCATTGCCAATCCGGCAACCGCACCCTATGGTTTGGCGGCACAGCAGGTTCTGGAGAAGCTGAGTCTCTGGTCATCGTTCCGGTCCCGTCTGGTTCAGGGAGCCAGTATTCAGCAGGCCTGGCAGTTTGTGGCCAGTGGCAATGCGCCTGCAGGGCTGGTGGCGAAAGCGCAGCTGGTTGACCATAAAGACAACGACGGTCATGTTTTTTTGATTCCTGCCACACTGTACGATCCGATTCGACAGGATATGGTTATTTTAAAACGGACTCAGCATCCTGAGGCGGCAAAGGCATTTGTCGCGTTTATGTTGTCACCGTCTGTTCAGAATACCCTTGCTGAACAGGGCTACCTCCCCGTAGCAACGGAAATGGCCGGTAAATCAACGCCGGAACATCGAAGGGAAGTGCGCTGAATGCTGCTCACCGCTGTCTGGGTAACGCTGAAGCTGGCCACCATAACCACCATTATTCTGATGTTGCTGGCGATTCCCCTGGCATGGAAGCTGGCCAATATGCAGAGTCGGCTGAGACCCCTGCTGGAAGCGCTGGTTGGTTTGCCAATGGTTTTGCCGCCTACGGTCCTTGGCTTTTATATCCTGTTGCTTTGTTCACCAAACTATGTACCCGGACAGCTCTGGCTATCCCTGACCGGCACTACCCTGGCATTCAGTTTTACCGGGCTGGTGGTTGCTTCTGTTCTCTGTTCCATGCCCTTTGTCGTGCAACCACTTCAGCGGGCGTTTGAACAGCTTGACAAAGGGCTGCTTGAAGCGGCAGCCATGATGGGGGCCGGACGGTTGGACCGTTTTTTAAATGTGGTACTTCCCTGCACTCGCAGGGCAATGATACTGGCGGCCTGCATGGGGTTTGCCCATACCGTTGGGGAGTTTGGTGTGGTGCTGATGATTGGTGGCAATATTCCCGGGGAGACGCAGGTACTGTCCATTGCCCTGTTCGATGCCGTGGAATCCCAGCAGTTTGCTGAGGCCCATCAGATTGCTGCGGGACTGATGGTATTTGCCATGATTCTGCTGATTACCCTTTACCAAACCCGTCGTAAAGCATCGCCCAATCGGGCCGGGCCGCGCAGGCGGT
>NZ_JAHHPP010000033.1 GCF_024606265.1 Endozoicomonas sp. SESOKO1 | reverse complement strand
GCTGGTTGTACGATAGAGATTTTTTTTGTGCTCATCTGCCATTGAATGCAAGACCATGATGGGCTTTCCCGCCCTTGGGCGAAGCCCGTCAGCTGATTTTGAAACCGGGCTTTCAGGCTCGGGATTCGGTACACTTACCGCTCTGTTTGACAGGGAGTTCATCATGGCACCGGTTCTGCAATTCTGGTCATCCTTCCAGGGCTTTGTCACAGTGGTTATTAAACGCTTTCTGGATAACCACTGCATTCAAAATGCCGCGGCACTGACCTACACCACGCTGTTTGCTGTGGTGCCATTGATGACGGTAACCTACAGTATCCTTTCTGCAGTGCCCAGTCTTCAGGATGTTGGGGACTCTATTCAGAATTTTATCTTTGCCAGTTTTGTGCCTTCTACGGGGGAAATGATTCAATCCTATCTGAACGATTTTTCCCGACAGGCAAGAAAATTAACCGGTATTGGTATCGCTTTCCTGCTGGTCACCTCCTTTCTGATGCTGAGAACCATTGATAAGGCGCTGAATAATATCTGGCAGGTGACCCATGTGCGCCGGGGCATGTCCGGTTTCCTGCTGTACTGGGCCATTCTCAGTCTGGGACCTGTGCTTTTAAGTGCTGGTTTTCTGGCGACTTCGTATCTGGCTTCCCTCAAGCTGGTCTCTGATACCACGGCCATTCTCGGTGGTGAGCAGTGGCTTCTGCGCCTTATGCCCGTTTGCCTGAGTACACTGACCCTTACCTTGCTGTACACGGCTGTACCTAACAGAAAAGTGCCGGTGCGTCATGCCCTTGCCGGTGCGGTTTTTGTGGCCATTCTGGTTGAACTGGCCAAGGTGGGCTTTACCTTGTTTATTACTTTGTCGCCTACCTATCATCTGATTTACGGTGCTTTTGCCGCTGCGCCTCTCTTCCTGCTCTGGCTGTACCTGAGCTGGCTGATGGTGCTGCTTGGCGCAGTATTGGTTCGATCCCTGGGACTTTATGGTCAACAGGTCCATGGTGAGCGCCCACACCCATTAATTTCGATGTTGTTCATCCTCAGGCTGTTGCAGGAAAAGTTTGAGGAGGGAGAAGGGGGGTATTACACCGACCTGCAGAAGCGTGATCTGCCGGTGTCTCTTGATGATTGGGAGTGCCATACCACCCGGCTGATGGGTATGGGGTTGATCAGCAAGAACGATGGCGGAGAGTGGATTCTTGCCAGGGATCTCAGACAGATCAGCCTGTTTACTTTCTGTGAGCAGTTGCCCTGGCCGATGCCCGGGGATGAGCAGCTGCAGAATATTCTTCTCTCTGATGATCCGAACTGGTTATCTGACTTGACCCAGAGGCTGCAGGCAGTCAACAGTGCCCGCCAGAAAGCGCTGGATTGTTCGCTGGATCAATTACTGTCGAAATGATGAATAGGGGGTATTGCTCTTGAACGGGCTGATCCGGACAATAATCCCCCTGATCATCCCACCATTCCCTTTTGGATTCTCTTTTGGAGTGTAACCTGATGGTATCAATCGGAACGCCTCTGACATTGTCAGCAACCCGTGTGTTATTACTTGGAGCTGGCGAACTGGGTAAAGAGGTAGCCATTGAATTTCAGCGCCTGGGTGTTGAAGTGATCGCCGTAGACCGTTATGCCAATGCCCCCGCCATGCAGGTGGCCCATCGAAGCCATGTGATTAATATGCTGGACCGTGAAGCGCTGGCGGCATTGATCGATCAGGAGAAACCCCACTACATTGTGCCGGAAATTGAAGCGATAGCCACTGACGTACTGGTGGATATCGAACAAGCCGGCAGCAGTGTGGTGGTCCCCTGTGCCCGGGCTACCCGGTTGACCATGGATCGTGAAGGCATTCGTCGGCTGGCGGCAGAAGAGCTTGGGCTGCCCACTTCGCCCTATCGATTTGCTGAGACTGAACAGGCTTTAACGGAAGCAGCAGGGCAGATAGGTTTTCCCAGTGTGGTCAAGCCGGTGATGAGTTCTTCAGGCAAGGGGCAAAGTGTCTTGCGAGCGTCTGAAGATGTGGCTGTTGCGTGGAAATATGCCCTTGAGTCGGGCAGGGCAGCCACAACCCGGGTCATTATCGAAGGCTTTGTTGAGTTTGATTATGAGATAACCTTGCTGACGGTGCGTACACGGCAGGGGACGCTGTTCTGCCCACCGGTTGGCCATCGCCAGAAAGATGGGGATTATGTTGAGTCCTGGCAGCCTCAGCAGATGTCTCCTGGGGCATTGCAGGAGGCAGAAAGGATCGCCGGAGCCGTGACCGAAGCCCTGGGCGGTTATGGTGTTTTTGGGGTTGAACTCTTTATTCGCGGGGATGATGTTTTCTTTAATGAAGTGTCCCCACGTCCCCATGATACCGGCATGGTGACCATGATCTCCCAGAATCTCAGTGAGTTTGCCCTTCATGTGCGAGCTATTCTGGGGCTGCCTGTCCCTGCCATTACGCAATACCAGCCGGCTGCCTCGGCAGTGATCAAGGTCAGTGGTGAGTCTGCCAGCCCGGTTTTTGGTCACCTTGAACAGGTGCTGTCTGTGGCCAATACTGAACTGCGTCTGTTTGGCAAGCCGGAACTTCATGGAACCCGGCGGATGGGCGTGGTTTTGGCGACTGCCGACACCACTGACCTGGCTCGTGATACAGCCAGGGCGTTGGCTGGTAAAGCGGTGCTGGAGGGTTAGTTAAACAGGATGTGGGCTGCTTGAAACAGGGTAGCCTGCCCAAATTAATTCCTCGTACTGCCAGCGGCAGTCGATAGCATCGAGGGTTCAGCAAACAACACCGGTTGATGAGTTTCATCTTCCAGTGCTATATACCATGAAAGGCCTTGTTCCCAGCTATTGATGATCAGTTGGCAGGGATAACCGTTGAAGTGAACCAGTGCCTTGGAACGTGCCTGCTCCCTGAGATGGAGTGAGACAGGGAGTTGCTGCTTTAGTATGCGGGCAACATAGGCTTCAAATACCGATTCCATGGGGAACAGTAGTGAGAAAGCCCGGGTTTTCCCGGATAAAGTCAGTGGCGACACATCATCCAGAATTAACCTGGTCTAGGATAAAGGGCTTTGATAATGATCCATTCCCCGGCTGCGTTGAACCATTGCAAAGTCTTGCCGGATGCTCTGGCTAAGCGGAACCTCTGAAAATGGCTGCATGAGTTCCCGGTTGCCCTGGCTTTGGCTAAGCTTCAACACCTTGTTAAGGGCAGTGTGAAGCAACCGGTTCACCGGTCGATCCAGACGATACTCGTCGTAAGCCACATAAAAACGATGCTGGTTGACCAGGTTGTGCTTTAGCTGCTGTGATGTCAGCAGCTTACCTTTCATAAAGAACAGGTTGTCTTCGGTACGGACATAATCTGACCGCAGGCCACGCTTGATCAGATGATTGACCGACACCAGAAACTGACTGATAAAAATCTCCAGCAAAGGCATTTTTTGACTGGCGATCAGTGCATCCTGAAGTTGGATATGGCGAAAGTCTCCCAATGCGCGCAGCATATTAAGCAGCGATGCCCTGGCCGATGGGTAACTGTCCTGGTGTCGCCCGGCTTTCGGCAGAATTTCAAGATGCAGGCCATCGGGGGTGACAATGACCCCTGTTTATGTTTTAGCTGTTCCGGTTGCAGTGGTTCAGGCCATACTGGATTAATCAGAAGTCATTATTTTTTTTCCTATGTCATTACAGAATAAGCCTTCTTACTTAAACGAAAAGATCCAGCGTGCACAAGGTGCGTTGTTGGGGCTAGCCTGTGGCGATGCCCTTGGCACAACCCTGGAGTTTAAACCCAAAGATAGCTATATCCCCTTAACTGGCATGGTTGGAGGAGGGCCATTCAAATTGAGGCCAGGGCAGTGGACAGACGACACATCCATGATGCTTTGTCTTGTTGATAGCCTGATAGCAATGGATGGTATTGATCTGGATGATCAGATTCAACGCTACATTGACTGGTATAAACATGGGGAAAACTCCAGCACAGGCCTGTGTTTTGATATTGGCAATACCGTCCGTGATGCATTGGAACGATACCTGGTTACAGGCAATGCTCAGGCGGGCTCGACCTCAGAATATGCGGCAGGTAATGGCAGCCTGATGCGTATTGCGCCCATTGCTCTGTTTTACCATGGGCATCCGGAGCTGGTGGCTATGGATGCTGCTGCAGAGTCTTCCAAAACAACTCACGGTGAACAGAGATGTATAGAAGCCTGTGAGTTGATGACGCTGCTGATTCATCGTTTGCTGAATGTTCAGTGCATTCCGGAAAAACAGGTGTTTCTGAGGAAGGCATTTGCCGATTTTTTAGTTTATCGCCCGCACTGTCATGCTGACATCCGTTCTATTCTGGATGGGGAGCTGTTTAAAAAGACCCGTAGCCAGGTACATGGAACCGGCTTTGTGATTGCCTCACTGGAAGCGGCGTTATGGTGTTTTATCAGAAGCGAGAGTTTTGCAGAAGGGGCATTGTTGGCAGCCAATCTTGGCGATGATGCCGATACTACCGCAGCTATTTTCGGGCAGTTAGCGGGAACGTTTTATGGTGTGTCCGGCATTCCTGAGGAATGGCTATCTGTTTTGCACTGGAAAAGTTACCTATCCGGTATGGCAGCCAGTCTGGTGCAACGACCGGATGTACGACAGGGGGTTGATTGTGGTGTGCATGAGTCTGCTGAACATCGAATGCAGGTAGTGATTATGGGATTAATCCTGTCTGGCAGACTCAGGGTGACGGGCAGTATCAAGGATGTAGAAGCATTTGGACGTTTTATACAGCGAAAGGCTGCTGAGCTGCTTCCATGTCCTTCAATGGGGTATTCCATTTCGTTTGAGCATCCTCTGGCAGAGTATGAAGTTACTGTATTGGATAAGCCTGACAAAGCGATTGAATTTCTGAGAAGCCCTAAAGAGAACCATCGCGTTTTTTTTGCAGAATCTGAGGAGGATGAGGAGTACGAAGAAGTGTGGTTGTCTCCCGAAGTTCTTGCTGTTCGTCATCGGCCGGGCTTGAATGTTCAGCGTTATAGAAACTGCTGGAATCCGGAGACCAAAATAGTATTGCATGGTCAGAAAGCCCCGCTATTTGAACTCAATATTGGGGCTGATTTACACCTTGTCGCCAATATTTCCAGTGAAACAGACATTCAGCAGGTGACTTTGTACCATAAGCCGAATGTTAATCGGGATTATTGGCAGCGTAGCCTGAAGAGCATGATGAAACAGTGGTGCAATAGCAGCGTATTTCATCAGGAGGCTGCTTATCTGGAATATCTAAAAAGGTTCAATCGGCGCCCTGTCCTATTGGGGGACCTGGATGTTTGGATTGAAGAGCTACCAGAAGACTGGATAAAGGGAAGACGTTTAGGTGTTGCCAACACCCCAGAGGGAATACATATCTGGAAAGACGATTTTCACTGGCAAGGCTCACATGAAGGGTATTGGGAAAGAGTGATCCTGAAAAGCTTCCCTCTTAAGTCCGATTTTGCAGGTGTGAAGAAAACAGTGTTGGCAAAAAGCAGCGATATGCGAATATGTCAGGAATGCACAGAAGTGACTTTAGAAGGACTCTATAACGGACGTTGTTCAGGGTGTGAGGATCAGTACACTGGCAGAGTGTATTAATCTGGTTTTAATGGCAAACCATCGCCAGTAGTCTGAATCGGCGATGGTTGCTGTCATAATTTACACAAACCCTTCCTCAACGAGTTCATAACCATCAACGGTAACAACATGTCGCTGACCTGAACCGCCCACTACTCTGGACCAGCTCTCGCTGATTAACTGATACTGGCCGTTATCAGTACGATCTATCCAAAATTCGAATCCACCAAACATACCGGCCACTGGAAACCAGGCTTTTTTATCCGCCGACTCTTTAATCATTTCAAGTCTGGGTAGCTCATCAATGCCATGCATCTTTATATGACCATCACCAAGACGTTCTAAGATCACACTGTGAAAATTATGTTGGAGTGCAATAAGCGTTTCTGCCGGGATTTCTGTATTCATAGTTTCCTGACCCTGGATTTGCATCTCGTTGTTGCCATTGCTGGCCTCAGAAATAAGCTGGCTTTTCAGAATTGACTTGGCTTTTTCCAGGTTAACCGCCCGGGTCTTGGCGATTTCAGTGATCAGCTGTTTACCATATACCCATAGGTATTTGTCAATGGCATAGTTGCTGTGCTCATGCAGGCTGAAGGCTTTTTTAAATATCTGGAAAGTGTCAAAAAAGGAAGCATAGCTTGCTGGTGGAGCAAAACTTAAATGCTTATACCCTGCCTGCTTCAGGTAGCCAATAATAAGTATCCATATGTAGCTGTCATAGATGGGAATCGTGTATTTACTCAGGAAATGCACGTATTTTGAACAAAAGGAGAGGTTGTTCCTTTTATGCAGTTTGCCCGACGTGCTGCTCACCCAGGACACGGTAGAAATATCATCAACCAGCTTGACGTATTGCTCAGTGCTGAACTCATGATGGTTGTTATCAATGTGTTCAGAAATTTTTGATACGACAGGGTCAATATATTGGATGGCAGTGGAATATATTTGGTTCAATGCGGCGACTTTAATCGACACCTCATATCTGTTTGTTTCATTATTCAGAGAGCTGAATAGTTTCTCTAAGCTTTTATCAATACTATCACCAGAGTTAGCAGTGTATTGATGAGAGGTTCGTAAGAAATTTTCGTTGTCAATTGGTTGGAGTTTCATGAGATGAAATGTTAGCTGAGTTAACTGTGCGACTGTTTACTATAATCGTCAATTGGTTGCAATTGCAGTTTGTCAGCAATTCCTGCTTAATGGATTACGGTCAATAACAAAAAAACCAGGGTCTGCAGTTGTGCTCAGTATGAGGCTTTCACCCAATGAATTCTCTGGAGGTATTCGTGAGGATAACAAGAACATCAGAATACTTATTGGTGGTTGTGCTGTTGGGGGTTCTCGCGGCCTGCAGCAAACCAGTCACTTTTACCGATATAAGCGGCGATTCTGTCTCCCTTGGCAGTGACCGTAGCCAATGGCTGGCGTTGAATTTCTGGGCAGAGTGGTGTGGCCCTTGCCGGGAGGAGATTCCGGAGTTGAACGAATTGGCCAGCGATGGTCAGGTAAGAGTACTGGGCATTGATTTTGACGGTAGCCAGGGGGACTCGTTAATCAATAAGGCAAAAGCACTGGATATCCGTTTTCCGGTGCTTCAGGAATCACCACTGACCGCGTTGAACGAGCCTCCTCCCCAGGTATTACCCGCTACTTATATTATTTCGCCGGAAGGCAAAGTGGTGACCAAACTGTTTGGGCCACAGACCAAAAAAAGCCTTGAAGAACAGATTGAAAAGTTAAGTAAACATCCATTAAAGGAAACCTCATCCAATGGCTGATGTGTGTAAAAGAGCCTTTGTGGAAGGCCGGGTTCAGGGCGTCTGGTTTCGAGGCTCAACCCAGGAGCGAGCCCGTCGGCTGGGCATTGGTGGCTGGGCCAGAAATCTGCCGGATGGGCGGGTTGAAGTGTTGATGTGTGGCTCAGCAGAAGCCGTTGCGAAGCTGGAAGCGTGGCTTCAAAAGGGGCCACCTTTGGCCAGGGTGGTCAATATCTCCATTGCCGAAGAGCCTCTGCAGGCGTTTGACTCGTTTACCACCGGCTAATTCACTACCCAGTGCCGTTCCCAGTTGTTTAAAACCCGTTCCGGATACCAGGTTTTGCCCAGACTGCCATTGTACCGGGCCAATGCCCTGGTCAGGTTGCCGTTTTCTTTCTCAAGGTAGTAGCTGAGAATGGTGCAGCCATAGCGCAGGTTGGTCTGGATGGTGATGAGGTTGTCCTTATCCCGGCCAATAACATCCTTCCAGAACGGCATAATCTGCATCAAACCCAGGGCGCCAGCGGAAGAAACCGCATACTGGTCAAAGGCAGACTCTGTCTGAATCAGTGCCAGCACCAGTTCCGGTTGCAAGTCTACCTTGGACGCTTCGAAGTGAACCATCTTGAGCACCTTGAGGCGCAGGTCCGGGTCTTTCATAAACCTGGCTAATCGGGCAGACATATCAACCAGCCAAACCTCGGCTTCAAACTGATCATCGAAGCTGCTGGGTTGATCCAGCGAGCGAGACAGTACTTCCTGTAAAACGGGGTCGTGCCATTCGGCCTGGCTGGTTGCTGGCATGACAAGAGGTATGACCAGAACCGCCACAAGAACCAAAGCCCGTAACGGGGCTTTGGAGGTGGCAGTGCTCATCAAGCTGCTTATCGTGAATAAAAGGCTGTCGGCAGATAAATTACCGTTAGCGATTTGTGCGTTTTTTGAGTAATTCGATAATTTCACTGAGCTGAATATCTTCTTTATCGTTTGCCGTCCGGTGCTTGTATTCCACCATACCATCGGCCAGCCCCCGGTCACTCAGTACTACGCGGTGTGGAATGCCGATAAGCTCCATATCAGCAAACTTGACACCAGGGCTGGCTTTTCTGTCGTCCATCAGAACTTCAAAGCCTGCTGCCATCAGTTCCTGGTAAAGTGTTTCGGCCGCTTCGCGGACGACTTCGGATTTTTCGATCTTCAGAGGTACCAGGGCGATCTGGAAGGGCGCGATGGCTTCCGGCCAGATAATGCCGCGGTCATCGTAGTTCTGCTCAATGGCGGCAGCGGCGGTTCTGGATACGCCGATACCATAGCAGCCCATGGCCAGGGGAATGCTCTTGCCATTTTCGCTGAGAACGGTGGCGTTCATCGCTTCACTGTATTTGGTGCCCAGCTGGAAAATATGGCCAACTTCGATACCACGCTTGATAAACAGCTGTCCTTTACCGCAGGGGCTTGGGTCGCCTTCCTGAACATTGCGCAGGTCTTCAACACGGCTGAAGGTGCAGTCACGCTCCCAGTTGATGCCGAAGTAGTGCTTGCCTTCGATGTTGGCGCCAGCACCAAAGTCAGCCATTTTCTCTACGGTCCGATCGACAATTACCGGGATTGGGCAGTTAACCGGGCCGAGGGAGCCTGGGCCAGCACCCATGATGCGCTTCACTTCCTCTTCGGTGGCAAAGCGCAGGGGAGCAGCAACATCCGCAAGGTTTTCGGCCTTGACTTCGTTAAGCTCGTGATCGCCACGGATCAGCAGGGCAATGAACTCGCTGTCAGCGTCTTCTGCCGCTGCAACAATCAGGGTCTTGATGGTTTTTTCAACAGGCAGGTTGAACTGTTCTACCAGCTGATCGATAGTCCTGGCATCCGGAGTGTCCACCAGTGTCATCGCTGCAGAGGGGGCGGGGCGGTCACCTGCTGGGGCAACGGCTTCCGCTTTCTCAATGTTCGCCGCGTAATCGCTCTGGTCACTGAAGACGATGGCGTCTTCACCGGACTCTGCCAGTACATGGAACTCCTGGGAACCACTGCCGCCAATGGCACCACTGTCGGCCTGGACCGCACGGTATTCAAGACCCAGACGGTCAAAGATACGGCAGTAGGTATTGTGCATATTCTGATATTCTGACTTCAGGCACGCTTCAGTGGCATGGAATGAATAGGCGTCTTTCATCAGGAACTCGCGGCCACGCATCAGGCCGAAACGTGGACGACGCTCGTCGCGGAATTTGGTCTGGATCTGGTACAGGTTGATGGGCAGCTGCTTGTAGCTGTTCAGCTCGTTACGGGCAATATCGGTAATGACTTCTTCATGGGTTGGGCCAATAACAAAATCACGACCGTGGCGATCCTGGAAACGCAGCAGTTCTGCGCCAAATTGATCCCAGCGACCGGTTTCCTGCCACAGCTCTGCCGGTTGAACCGCGGGCATCAGGGTTTCCAGTGCGCCGGAACGGTTCATCTCTTCACGAACAATATTTTCTACTTTCTGCAGAACCCGGAGACCCAGAGGCAGCCAGGTGTAGAGGCCGGATGCCAGTTTGCGGATCATACCGGCGCGCAGCATCAGCTGGTGGCTGATGACCACGGCGTCGGCAGGTGTCTCCTTAAGGGTTGGAATCAGATACTGACTGGTTCTCATGTGCTCGTTTACCAGGCTGTTCAAAAAAAGCTTGTCAAAATTGACGTCAATTAAAGCGCTATTTTAAGGCCAATCGGTTATTATACCAACCGCTGTTTTAAAGTCCCCTGTTGATCATTGGTTCTGAATTTTCCCTTTTTTACTGTGCAATACAGGCTGGGGAGGGAGTGGAACTGAGAATCCCTTTTCTATTCTGTTTTCACTGGATCTTTTTACTGGATAGGCCGTGCCATGAGTAGCTTTGAACTGGATCCCCAGCTGGCAAGAGACTGTTTCGTGATTGGTGATTTTCCCGTTTGTCGCCTTTTATTGATGAACGATAGCCAGTATCCCTGGTTTATCCTGGTGCCCCGTATCCAGGGTGTGGAAGAGATTTATCAAATGGATGAAACGGCTCAGCAACAGCTGCTTGTTGAGTCCTGTTATCTGGCGGAAATGCTGCAGGTGCTTTTCTCGGCGGAAAAGATCAATGTGGCTGCGTTGGGTAACGTGGTTCGACAGCTTCATGTTCATCATGTTGTCCGTTTCAGTACCGATGCTGCCTGGCCGGCACCTGTCTGGGGCAAGCATCCAGTCAGGCCTTATACTGATGAAGGGCTTTCAGAGGTGATGGGCAAGTTGAAAACGGGCATTGCTGAAATGCCTTCTTTTCACTGGGTCGAAACTGACGGGACAGGTAAATTTGGAAGGCCGAAGCGCAAGGAGTAGACTGCACACATTAATCCACTTTCGGTAGCGGATCTTTTTTATGATTGTTGGTAGCCGGATGTGGTTTGGCTGGTTGTGGGAGTAACAAACGATGCAAGATGAACTGCTTGAACTGCAAACCCAGTTGAGTTATCAGGAGGATACGATCGCTCAGTTGAATGAAGTGGTTACCCGGCAGCAGAAAGATATTGACCGGTTGACAGAAGCCATGGCTCAACTGAAAAAGCAATTTGAAGAGATGGTTGCTGAACAGTTGGAAAGTCAGGAAGAGTTACCTCCTCCCCACTATTGATATTGACTGGACAGACTCCTGGAGTCTTTTGGCTGGAGCATCCAGCCAAAAGGCCGGAGTTACCTATCTTCTCCTTGGTGCGGCAATAACGTCTTCCGCCTGAAGTCCTTTGTCTCTCTCAACCACAATGAATTCAACCCGCTGTCCCTCACTGAGGGTTCGGTGTCCTTCTCCACGTATGGCACGGTAATGGACAAATACATCTTCACCCATATCACGGGTAATAAAGCCAAACCCTTTAGTAACATTGAACCATTTGACGGTGCCGGTTTCCCGGCCGTAGTGGTCAAGCGGTTCAGCCTGTGAGCCGGAAAGACGGTTCAGGTTGGCGATGACATGAAACAGGGTACCCGTGCTGATTGAAAATAGCGTAATCTGGTCGAGAGTAACGCCTGACATCATCAGGGTGTTGTTATAGGCGAAGCCAACAGCCGCTATAAGCGCTGAAAACAGCAGGATGGACCCGGCTATCTGCAGCCACTTCTGGAAACCGTTGCGCCTGCTCAGGTAGGCACCTGTCATCAAATTTAATGAAGCCGCCATCAGTAATAATGCGATAACCGGGTTCGCCGGGTTGGCCGCTGCCGGTGATGGCTGATAGAGGCCGGTCATGATGGCAATAACGAGAAAAAATGCCAGAAGGCCTGTTAAAAGATGAAATAATTTTAAATGTTTCAAGACAGGTTCCCTTTATTTGTTATCAGTATCAGTTGAAAACATCGAGCCCTTCTACAAGTGGATTTTCAGAACATCAGCTATCCGTGAAAACATAATCTGGTGCAAAGCTGTCGTGCATTTTTGATCATGACTATTTTGATGATGATCATCTGAACAGATATCTGGTCACAACATCGAGCTCGAAAAACACATTGTGCGACTTGTTCTTATGGAACACATGGTTTCCCATATCAATCGTTAATGTACCTTTATAGTGCTTTTTTCTCAAATGTTGACGAACTTGCTTAAAACTTAACAACTATAGAGACAACATCATGGACGGTTCAGGCAAGCGGGAAAGTATCTATGAATTGGGCTGTGAACTTTCTGGTTATTTGTTGGAAGGTTTGATTGACTCTGTTATTCGGGTGTGAATCTTTTGGCAAAAAGTGCTCGACGTGGAAAAATACGGATATTATAGTGGTATTCAGTACCTTGAATACCGTCTGCTGCCACCTTCTATCATCGTCTGGAGTATGTTGGAAAGTGGTTAATAAATAGCGTTGTGCTCATGGAGTGGTAAGGCATCTCTTTTGGTAATGGGTGATGTCTTATCGAGAATGGAGGTACGAAATCCGCCTGGTGCTGTGGCAGATAATGCAGTAGCTGGTTGTTGCAGTTAGCTGGCAAAAGCAGGTTGCTTTATTCCAGACAACAGCAAAAACATTGGCAAAAGCTCATCGCCCTCTTTAAAAGGGAAAGCCTAAAGGGAAGGCTTAAAAGGAATTTTCATCAGGAGAGTATGACTATGGCTGGGAAAAAAGCACCCGCAATCAAGGAAAAATACAGCAAAACCCAGATGCTGGCAGAAATTGCAGAAAATACCGGGCTGAGCAGAAAACAGGTCGGTGCGGTAATGGATGAGTTGGGTGAACTGGTTGAACGTCATATTAAAAAACGGGGTTGTGGTGAGTTTACATTGCCCGGGCTATTAAAAATCGTGACCAGGAAAAAACCGGCGCAAAAAGCCAAAAAAGGCGTGCCCAACCCTTTCAAACCCGGTGAGCTAATGGATGTGCCAGCCAAGCCTGCTTCTATTCAGGTAAAGGTCAGGCCATTAAAGAAGCTGAAAGAGTTTGCAACATCGTAGGCTGCTCATAGACGCGGCAAAACCAAAGGGGCTTCGCAGCTCCTTTTTTGTGGTTGCAATTTGATCAGGGTTGTAGAAAAATAATTTTCGTTGCGAACAGGACGTATATCGCCAAGGGGAACTGCTTATGTCAGTTGGTGGTAGTCGCAATAAAAAATCACAACACAAAGTACACAGGGAGTAATTCCGATTATGAAAACCCTTGCTAAAAGCGCATTGGGCGCAGCCGTTGCTGCGGCTGTTGCCGCTACTTCTGTTCAGGCTTCTGAAGCTGTGACTATGGATCCGAGCCTGACGTTTGCCTACAAGAACTACTACTGGAAAGAAACAGCCAAAGATGATAAGGGCTATGATCGTAATGAGTGGGCTCATGGTTTGGTAGCTGACTTTGACAGTGGTTATGTTAATGATTTTGTAGGTGCGGTTGTTACGGCTGGTTATGCGGGTCCTTTGAAAATTAAAGAAGGATTTAACTACTCAGCTTCAAATGTTGCTGGCTCATATATTGATGCGAATTCAGATGGAGATAACGATACGTTAGTGGATTCTGATTCTATTTCAGGTTTTCAGCAGGCTTACTTAAAAGCAAGGCATACTTTCAGCGGTGTTGACCTGGCCGGTACTGTCGGTGTTAAAAAGCGTAGTACAGAAACTTACGCTGATTCTGGTTCTCGTATCCTGGGTGCAAGCTCTACAGGTTATGATCTTTCTGTTAGTTTTGATGGTGCCAGTCTGTATTTTACTGAGATTACTGGTTTTAGCGAACGTAATGATTCTTCTTTCAGCAATGATCTGAGTGATGGTAAAGGCAATAAGGTCGAAAATGTTCGAATCATTGGTAGTAACTACAGCTATGACGACTTGGTTCTTGTTGCTGAGTACGGTGAATCCAAAGAGCTGATCCAGCAGCTGTTCTTGAAAGCTGCCTATGGCTTTGAGCTTGATTATATGAGTTCTGTGGATCTGGATGTACGTTATGGCAAGTCAGAAGCTAATGGTAGTTTGGCCTCTAATGATCCTGACTACGAAGCCAAATATTATAACCTGAATGCTACATATAATTATGGTAATGCTTATGTTGGCGTCGGTTACAACAAGACCAAAGATGGTGATTTCATTGACCAGTATGTAGATGGTAACAATGACAACTTCAACTCCAGCCTTGCCCAGTGGGAAGATTACTCCCTGGATGGTGAAAAGGCTTATCTGGTCAGTGGCGGCTATAACTTTGCCGATCAGGGGCTTGCAGGCCTGAGTTGGGATATCTGGTATGCCAAGGGCACCGATGCTAAAGAAATTAATGACTTCAAGCGCAGTGAGTATGCTAGCTATATCTCTTACGAGTTTGATGGATCGTTGGAAGGTCTCTCACTGGCATGGTTGTATGTAAACTATCGTGCACAAGGTACTGATGCCAATGGTAATGATCAACGTGAGAAAACCCTTTACAACGAAGACGTAAACCGTTTTTACCTGACTTACTCTATTGCCGTTTTCTAGGCAGTCAATGGCTTAATTTGAATAAAGGGGGCATACGCCCTCTTTTTTTTGGACTTTATATCCAGTCTGTACGTTTCTATAAATTCCGTATGTTTGATTGTTAGCTTTTGGGCCGGGTGAAAAAAAGATAACGCAGCAATTTGTGTAACTGTCCGATATTTAACATTATTTGGTCAGGTTTATGACTCGTTGCTACTAATGATTAATGGCTATAAATATAAACTGGTTATAATTGAACAATACCTTAAATAAATTTATCAGGGATGAGGCTTTCTAGGGTTATGGATAACAAGGCTGATCAGCTGTCCCCAGTGCCACTTTGGCTTGCTTATCTGTCTAAAGGCGGCACCATGAAAGAACTTCGGAACATTGAGCAGAGCCAGCTTGATGCAATATATAAAGTGGCCTTTGCGCGGTTTAATTCAGGGAAGTTCAGGGACTCATTAAAAATATTTCGATACCTTTGCCTGCTTGATCATACCCGTTACTCCTATTTTCTTGGCCTTGGCCTTGCTCAATATGAGCTTTCCCGGTTTGATCGGGCGTTGGCTACCCTGGAGTACGCTGACGGACTTGCTGGTCAGGATTCGGGGGCCCTGTTGGGGATGGCCAAATGCTTTATGGAAATCAAACGCAGGATTGAGGCTGAAAAAGCATTGAAGGCTGTGCTGACGCGGTCTGCAAATAGTGAAAATGGGCAGGTGCATCGCCGCCAGGCCAGAGATCTCCTGGTCCGGATAGCCCGGTAACAATAACGATAGGGGGATATACGATGGCAAATCCTATTGGTGGTTCAGGAACACCCCAATCCGGCAGCAGCGTTACCCCGTCGGCGGGTGGCGTAAGTTCAGCCAGTCCGGTCAGCAGTGGTTTCAGTAGTGGTAATTCCCAGTCTTATGCGTCCGCCAGCGTGCAGCAGGCAGGGGCGGGTCTGTTACCGGGTCCGGCTTCCGGGGGAGTCCGCAGTGAAGAGTATCTGCAACAGGCAAAACTGGCCAGGCTGCAAGCTATCATGAAAACGTTGGAATCATTGCTGGCATCAGACGCTGATGACTTGTCTTCCACGCAGACGATCATGATGGTCATGCGGGGTAAGGTCAACGATATGAGGGTGCTGATGAATACCGTGATCATTGAAGGGGTACTTGGTGACTATGAGGCGTTATATGACCAGAAAATGAAGGTGCCTGAACTGAGATATTCTATCTGGGAAAAACAGGGTGCGGTGGATAATCTGAAGAGTGAACAGGCACAAAAACAAAAACTCGTTAATGATAGTAACAGTCGGCTTAATACCATCCAGTCACTTAATGCTTTTGGTCTGTTTTCAAGCGAAATCAGTTCGTTGCAAGCATTGATTGCAAACGTCCAGTCTGAGATTAATACATTGAGTAATAAAGTATCGAGTCAAGAGGCCGAGGTTGCGCAACTTAACAATGCCCTGCAGGGTTTGCAGCTATCAGGATTGATGGCCAGGGAACTGGATGCTTTTATGGATATGTTGTCAATCCGGTTGGTCAGGTCGCCCGATAAGGCCTCTCTGGAATCCGGCGAGGAAAAGGTTGATCAGCTCAAGAGAGAGCTAAAAGAGATCAATGGTCTTCTGAATCACGAAGGTCTGAAGCTGCTAATGGAAAAACAGCAAACGCTACAGGCCATTAATGAAAGAATTAACCGGGAATATCGCCTTGCCGGACACTCAGTGTTATCCGCAATGACTTTACCGTCGTTTACGAAGGAGGACTCCAGGCTTTCTGTTGAAGAGAGCGGGATGGACGCCTTGACAGAACAGAGTGTTGCAGACGTTTCCCGAGAGCAACTCAATCATGTCGCGCAGGGGATTTTAGCGGCATATCATGGGGCTGACCAGGTAGATATCAGTGAGTCGGTTTCTGAGGGTGAGTCTACTGATATTGGCAGCGTTGATATTAATGCTGGTGGCGATTCACCTGCAGATATTGATAATCACAGCGTTGATATTGGTGCTAATAACCAGTCCCCGCTCCCGTCTGTCGTATCACAAGGGCTGAAGGAACCAGAGCTTGATAACGGGCTTGACCGTCACACGGCTGCGGTTGATAACAACCTTGTCAGCAGTCTGCCCGGGATAGAAGCGTTATCCCTGGATATTGCCATGCAACAGGAGCAGATTGACCAGATGGTGTCTGAATTTCTGGAGGACGAGCAGCGTTCGCAGGAATCTATACGGAATTCCAGAACTGTCTGATCAGCAGATTCCTGTCTGATTGATTGGGTTCTAATCCTTATAATTGTGGATATCCACTACCACTACGCACCCTTCGGGGTGTGTTTTTTTATTAGAGCGGCTGACTCCTTCTCTCTTTGGGGTATAATGGCCGTTTTTCTGCGAATCAGTAAACGTAAGTACCTAATTCAGTGCGGTATCAATGGTGCTTACTGTTGTAAGTAAAAAGGTAGGCCAGCGTAAATGCCGATCTATGAGTATCAGTGTGAGCAATGCTCCGAAGTAACTGAAGCGATTCAAAAATTCAGTGATGAACCGTTGCGTGATTGCCCTGCCTGTGGTCAGGCAGCACTGAAAAAGCTGTTAAGCGCGCCAGCCTTCAGGCTGAAAGGTGGTGGTTGGTATGAAACCGACTTCAAAGGAGGCAGTAAGAAAAACCTGTCTTCCAGTGATAACCACTGTCCAGCCAGGGATAGCAAAAGTAGTTGTGCCGGTTGCCCTGCAACCAGTGATTGATCCACTTCCTTTCAGCCCGGCGGCTGTAGGGATGAAATCCAGTTGAATTCCTGATTTGAGGTATATTATGCGCAGCCATTATTGCGGCGATCTGAATCTTTCCCATGATGGGCAGGAAGTCACCCTCTGCGGTTGGGTACATCGCCGTCGTGATCACGGTGGCGTGATTTTCCTGGACCTGCGTGACCGTGAAGGCCTGGCCCAGGTCGTGGTCGACCCTGATACTGAAGAAGCGTTTGCACTGGCTGACAAGGTGCGTAGCGAATATGTCCTGAAAATCACCGGTATTGTCCGTCCACGCCCGGAAGGCACCGTGAATAGCAACATGTCTACCGGTGAGATTGAGGTTCTGGGTAAGCGGGTGGAAATCCTTAACCAGGCTCAGACTCCTCCCTTCCAGATCGAAGGTTACACTGACGTTGGTGAAGATGTCCGTCTGCGTAACCGGGTCATTGACCTGCGTCGTCCTGAGATGCAGGAAAAGCTGATTATTCGCAGCAAAGCTACCGCGGTAGTGCGTCGTTTTATGGAAGAACAGGGTTTTCTGGATATCGAAACCCCCATGCTGACCCGTGCAACTCCAGAGGGTGCCCGTGACTACCTGGTGCCCAGCCGTGTGCATCCGGGGCATTTTTACGCACTTCCCCAGTCTCCACAGCTGTTCAAACAGATGCTGATGGTGTCTGGCTTCGATCGCTACTATCAGATTGTCAAGTGTTTCCGTGATGAAGACCTGCGCGCTGACCGCCAGCCCGAATTTACCCAGATCGATATTGAGACGTCCTTCCTGGATGAAGCTCAGATCATGGGAATTACCGAGTCCCTGATCAAAACACTGTTCATGGAAGTGAAGGGCGTAAATCTGGGGGCTGAATTCCCACGCATGACCTATGCCGAAGCCATGAGCCGTTATGGTTCTGACAAGCCAGACCTGCGTATTCCCCTGGAGCTGGTGGATGTGGCTGACCTGATGGCCGGTGTTGACTTCAAGGTATTTAAAGGGCCGGCAGAAGATCCCAAAGGCCGTGTTGCCGCACTGAAAGTGACCGGCGGTGCCGAGTTGAGCCGTAAGCAGATTGACGACTATACCAAGTTTGTCAGCATCTACGGTGCAAAAGGTCTGGCCTGGATCAAGGTGAATGAGCTGGAAAAAGGGGTTGAAGGGCTTCAGTCGCCAATCATCAAGTTCCTGGGTGATGATGTCACCATGAACATTATGTCCCGTATTGAAGCTGCCAATGGCGATATCGTCTTCTTTGGTGCTGATAAGGAAACGATTGTTAATGAGGCGCTGGGTGCCCTGCGCTGTAAGGTGGGTGAAGATTTGAATCTTTATACCTGCGACTGGGCACCATTGTGGGTTATTGACTTCCCGATGTTCGAGGAGACCGATAACGGCGCCCTGACCGCCCTTCACCATCCGTTCACAGCGCCAACCTGCTCTGCCCAGGAGCTGGAAGCTAATCCGGCTCAGGCACTGTCCCGCGCTTATGATATGGTTCTGAATGGCTATGAAGTGGGTGGTGGTTCTGTCCGTATTCATCGTCAGGAAATGCAGCAGGCGGTATTCCGTGTGCTGGATATTCAGGAGGAAGAGCAGCGTGAGAAGTTTGGCTTCCTGCTGGATGCCCTGAAGTACGGTGCGCCTCCCCATGGTGGTCTGGCGTTCGGTCTGGACCGTCTGGTTATGTTGCTGTGCGGTACCACTAACATTCGTGAAGTGATTGCTTTCCCGAAAACCCAGTCAGCTTCCTGTTTGCTGACCCAGGCTCCGGGTGAAGTGGAAAGTCAGCAGCTCCGTGATCTGAATCTGCGCATTCGTCGCGATCCGGCATCTGCAACCAGTCACTGATTAATCATGGCAGCCTCTCAGTTGAGCGGTTGCCAGCAAAACGTTTCAATAGAGGTTTCTATGGCAGGTCATAGTAAATGGGCCAACATCAAACACCGTAAGGCTGCGCAGGACGCCAAGCGGGGCAAAGTCTTTACCAAAATCATCCGTGAACTGACCGTTGCCGCGAAGCAGGGCGGCGGTAATGTTGAGGATAACCCGAAGCTGCGAGCGATTGTTGATAAGGCACTGGCTGCCAATATGACCCGGGATACCATTAACCGCGCGATTGCCCGTGGTGCCGGTGGTGAAGATGATTCCAATATGGAAGAAGTCACCTATGAAGGTTATGGGGCTGGTGGTATCGCGGTTCTGGTTGAGTGCCTGACGGATAACCGCAACCGGACGGTGGCTGAAGTTCGTCATGCTTTTTCCAAGCATGGTGGTAACCTCGGAACCGATGGTTCCGTTGCTTATCTGTTCGAACGCAAAGGCCAGATTTTCTTTGAAGAAGGTGTTGATGAAGAGCAGCTGATGGATTCCGCCCTGGAAGCCGGAGCTGAAGATGTTGTCACTAATGATGATGGTTCGGTAGAAGTGCTGACGGAGTGGACTGAGTTCATGGCGGTCAAGGACGCTCTGGAAGCTGCCGGACTCACTCCTGCGGGTGGTGAAGTTGCCATGATCGCTTCGACCCAGACAGAGCTTGATCTGGCGGGTGCCGAGAAAATCATGAAGCTGATTGATCGTCTGGAAGATCTGGATGATGTTCAGAATGTCTATACCAATGCGGACATTCCTGCCGACGTTATGGAGCAACTGGGCTGAGTTCTGGCCTGGGTTGAGTTAACCGCAAAGCCCGGATTGCTCCGGGCTTTTTTGTACCTGTTTAAAACGAAGCGGCAGTTAGCCAAGAGCAATAATCAGGTAGTTTCCATTAAAGATTAAAGGCCAGTGTGATCAGAAACAGCACCAGGGTGACACTGGCAATGGTCAGTAATGTTTTCATTTGATTATTCATCTGGCAGGCTGACTCCCCAAAACTCACGTTCAAGAGTAAGTCGCAACCGGTGAGTTTCGTAGCCTATTTTGGTAATGCCGTGTTTCAAAATTGTAATGCTGGAAACGTGTATGTATATACAGTATTCTTTTTAAACGACAGGTTTGGAACAAAAATGGAATGGCCATATTGTTGGGGATTGATCCGGGGTCCAGGATTACCGGGTATGGAATCATTGAGGAAATCGGCTCCCAATGTAAATACGTGGCGTCCGGTTGTATCCGCATTCAGGATGGGCCACTACCAGAAAGACTTGCCCGGATTTTTCAGGGTATCAATACGGTTATTGAAATGTACAGTCCGCAATCTGTCGGTATTGAGCAGGTGTTTATGGCACGCAATGCCGACTCTGCCCTGAAGCTTGGGCAGGCCCGTGGAGCGGCGATTGTTGCTGCGGTGAATCATGGCCTTGAAGTCTCAGAGTACTCGGCACGGCAGGTGAAGCAGGCGGTGGTGGGCAGGGGGTCTGCGGAAAAGTCCCAGGTACAGCACATGATTACTTCAATCCTGAAGTTGGATAAAACCCCTCAGGCCGATGCTGCCGATGCTTTAGCGGTAGCATTGTGTCACTCCCACACGCGGGCAAGCCTGGTGCGAATGGCCGGGGCAACGGGCAGAAGAAATCGTCGGTTATTAAGTCGTTAGAAGAGATACTGAATATGATAGGCAGACTGCGTGGTACTTTGCTGGAAAAAAAAGCACCATACCTGCTGATTGAGGCAGGGGGTGTGGGCTATGAAGTTGAAGCGCCGATGTCGGTGTTTTACCGTCTGCCAGAGATTGGTGTTGAAACCATACTGTATACACACTTTGTCGTTAGAGAAGATGCGCAGCTGCTCTATGGTTTCAGTGACGCCCGGGAAAGAGAGCTTTTCCGTACCTTGATAAAAGTGAATGGGGTTGGTCCAAAGCTGGGCTTGACCCTGCTTTCAGGAATTGAAGCGTCTGAATTTGTACGTTGTGTCCATGATGGCGACAGTGCCACTCTGGTGAAATTACCCGGGGTTGGCAAGAAAACAGCGGAACGCCTTATCGTGGAATTAAAAGATAAGCTGTCAAAATGGGATAGCTCAGCTGCACACTTTGATGGCCTGATGGGAACACCATTGGGGCAGGCCATGGCAAAACAGGCGGCTGATACTGAACAGGAAGCTGTCAGCGCCCTGGTGGCGCTGGGCTATAAGCCTCAGGAAGCCAGTAAGGTTATTGGTCGGATTAAAGTGGATGGCCTGTCCAGTGAAGAGCTGATCAGGCAGGCTTTAAAAAGTATGATTTAAGATGATTCCTGGACAAAACTATGATTGAAGCGGATCGCCTGATTTCGGCCAGTGAGCGCCCGATTGAAGATATTCAGGATCGGGCCATTCGACCCGTCAGGTTGAGTGAGTATACCGGGCAGCCCAAAGTCAGGGAGCAGATGGAGATATTTATCCAGGCGGCCCGAAAGCGTGGTGATGCTTTGGATCATACATTGATATTTGGCCCGCCCGGGTTGGGAAAGACAACACTCTCCCATATTCTGGCCAATGAAATGGGCAGTAATATCCGCTCCACTTCCGGGCCAGTGATTGAAAAGGCTGGAGACCTTGCCGCTCTCCTCACTAACCTTGAGCCTAATGACATCCTGTTTATTGATGAAATCCATCGTCTCAGCCCGGCCGTTGAAGAAGTGCTCTATCCGGCCATGGAAGATTATCAACTGGATATTATGATTGGTGAAGGGCCTGCGGCACGTTCGATTAAACTGGACCTTCCACCCTTCACACTGGTGGGAGCGACCACCCGTGCGGGGTTATTGACTTCACCCTTAAGGGATCGCTTTGGTATTGTTCAACGGCTTGAGTTCTACAATGTTGCGGATCTAAGCTCAATTGTTATCCGCTCTGCGGGTATTCTTGGGGTGCAGATGAGTAGCGAGGCGGCCAATGAAGTTGCCCGCCGTTCAAGAGGCACACCCCGCATAGCCAACCGGCTGCTGAGAAGAGTCAGGGATTATGCTGAAGTCAAAGGGGATGGTTCTGTAACTCGTGAGCTTGCAGATGCTGCCCTGAATATGCTGGATGTGGATGCCAGTGGTTTTGACCATATGGACCGTCGTTTATTGCTGGCCATGATAGAAAAATTTGATGGCGGGCCAGTGGGTGTTGACAGTCTTGCTGCAGCTATAAGTGAAGAGAGGGACACCATCGAAGATGTACTTGAACCCTACCTTATTCAACAGGGTTATATAATGAGAACGCCAAGAGGTCGGATATTAACTAAGAGCGCCTACCTGCATTTTGGCTATGATTACCCTTAAGTCTTTTTAAGTTGTATTTTGAACTAGACTTCAGTTCGTACCGGAGGATTTATCAGTCCCCTCAATCATTATTATGGTATTAATCGTTGTGGTGTTAATAAAGGGGGAACCGTTTTACTGCGATGCCGCAACCTTTTGCTCTTTTTGAGTATAGTAACATCAGTTCCCTGATACACTGGTCATGCAACTAAACTTTAACAGGTCCCAGTCAAATTGACGGCCAGATCAAAGCAAACAGGATGTATAATATGCTCCCAGCTGGAAAGCCTGAAACTTCCTACGGGATGCAGGTAGGCTCTAAGATCGATATATCAGGAGCAGAGTATCCATTAGGAGAGATGCGACTTGCCGGATCCAAAAGGCGTGTTACTCCTTTTGCATTACAGGGACAAGTAATCAGTAACAATATTATAGAAGGGAGGAGCAACAAGGAAATAGCAGGAGTAAAAGACAGGGGATGTCGCTTGGTTGAGCATCCAGATTCAATCAAGTGGTCAACGACTGGAGTTTTAGAAAGTCGTGTATCAGCCTCTGATGTTGTTTGGTCTTATGGGGGAATCAAGAAGCAGAAAACAGAGTACGGTACTCTCAGTCAACTGGAAGATCTTGCCGTGCTGATGGGATTTGCTAAAAGTTTAGGATTTTCCAATAGTACGGGTCAGGATAGTTGCGCCCACCTATCCAGAAAACTTCACCCTGTCATGGAGAAATTTGTCACTTTGTTTGACAATGAAAACCTCTCGTTGAACTGTTTTTATGAGGTGAGGTTTTATGCAAGGGATGATGTCGATAAACTGTATTTGCAAATAAAACATTCACATGCCGTTACGCTGTTGACCCCTGATATTGTTCCCAATCAGCAAAACCCCTTTGATCAGCTAACTCTTGAGCAGAGCGCACCTCCTGATCCAATGCATAGTCCTCATGGTATCTACATTGAATTGGATGATATTGAGGGGGATGAAGCGTTTTCAGGATTGATTAATCGAGTAAGGTTGCTTGATCCATTTGATGGGGAATCCAATATGAAATTCCTGATTCGTTTTCGGGAAAACATTCCTGATGATCAGATTGTTTCTAAAATTGCCAGCTATCGACTGGTTACTGGATGCACGGACAGGAATCAACTCTATTTTTCATGCAGTGTCCCTGTAACAACATTAAAAGAAGGTAAGTTGTTTATTGAGTTACAAACTCCGTTTATCAACTGTCCTGAACCCGATCTTGATGAGATATTTGATGTTGAAAAGGAATGTAAATCAACAAGGGATAAGCTGGAAAGAAAACCGGATGGCAGTGTAAATAATCAAAAGAACAGGGATCTTCTGCACCAGAAGTCTATACCTATTGTCAGAAATACAAAGCAGACTATGCCTGAGAAAAATGGCTTTGTCGGCGAATACCTTGGCTCAGGAATTGCCCAACGGGTATTTACCCATGCAGAGTTTAACAAAATAGCGGCAAAGGAAATCATGCGCCGCATGAATCTCTCAACGTCTGGAACAACGATCAGGACATTAGGCAGTACACAGAGGATATGTTCCTGTGTGATGACGGAACCCCTGCTGGGAAAAAATGGGGAAATCAAGTTTGTACTGAGTCCTATAGAATATATAGCTGTACCCTATGGTGATGGTGTTATTGTCAATGGCCCGGTTTGTGAGTCTGACTTTTCAGAAAAAACGGTACCCGATGGCGCAACTGCTGCTGATAACCCCGGGCCAGTGAGGAAAGCAAGAAACAGCCTATCAGAGTCCGATGCCTTTAATAACCTGGATGTTGTGCCTGTCCTGCATGGTGGGGAGGGGCTCAGCCCTGGGATATCGGCTAACCATAATATGACAGAAAAGATGCAAACTAATGGAAACCACGTTGAATCAGAATCTTATAAGGATGGCCATGTAACGGTGTTGGGACTGCAAAGGAAATATGACCAGGGAGAGATGGTTGAATATATATTGAAAGATCCTAATGAGAAACCGGAGGTTAAGTTTGAAATCATTAAAGGCATTCTGGATTTGATCGACAGGTGTGATCGATTTAACAAGATAATTGAGGAAAAAGGCAACGGCTGGGTTATCAAATGTGTTATCGATGGTAACTTTTCTAATTTTGCCTATGACCGGAAGAAACATCAGCTTATTTATCTTGATGTAGCCCCTGCAACAATAACCATCGACGGGCAGATTTTACCAGGGAATCAATTTATGATGGACTGGTTTCCTGAGCGACATGACTTTATTTCTAAAATGTCTGAAGACCCACAGATGTCAAAGCTGTTTGTGCTGGTGATGTTGACAAATGATCTTCGTCAACTTGAAAAAACCCAATCCAGGCTGATAATAGAATCGGTCAGTCATAATGCACATAAGGAGGAAACCTCTTCACTGCGAGATGTGGTGAGCAAGGTATCATCTTTACTGGCTGAAGATGATCGATTTTTATCCTGGTGCACCTTCCATTTTTTCCCGGCTTCAGAAAAGTTTATGGAAGGGTCGGGATATAATGAAAATGAATCTTTAGGGATCTGGGTTTCTGACGTTGTATCGAATTTGTTTGATCGATATATAAAAGAACCCTGGGTTAATTTTGATGGTAGTCCGGGTTATCAGGTTAACCTGGTTGATTCAGGAGAAATCAAGTCATTGCCATTATCCAGAAGAATGGAGTTGCTTCGTCTGTTGTCTGATGTGGTTTTTGGACACATGAAAAGAATAAAAAAAGGCTTGTCGGAAATAGCATTGAAGAAGTTGGATGAAGATGGCGTAACCAACAGTAAAATATCAGAAAGTATCCTGTCAAATATTGAATCTGAAGCAATGATGAAGAAGGCGATAAAAGGTGATTTTACCCACTTCTTTCCAGCGACCCATGCGACAAAAGAGATGTTTAATGAGGCTGCCTTTCTCTGGCTGAAAAGTTGGGAGGAATTCCATGGCTATGAACCCTTAAGGGATAAGGGTATCGACAGTGTCGTTGAATTAAGTTGCCAGTTATTGTTGGATGCCAAGCATGATGGGACCAGTGAATCTCTATTCGTTACCATACCTTGCTTGCAAAGGGCGGTCAAAAGGATCTATGACAAAAAAATCAATGTCCTCCTGGTTGAACCTTTTCATGGGCATAATAAGGAATTTCGCACAGCCTTGTATCAGTGGCGGTCTATGGCCCAGGATAAATCCCTGCGTCTGGAAGAATGCACTGGGGTTGAGGCATTTCATGGGGCTCTTGAGAATTTGACTATGGATACAATGGTACTCGTTAACCATCAGCCGGACAGTTCATACCTGATTGGTGATGTCAGTATAAACCCATGGTCCAGTATCTTTGTTATGAAGAAACGGGAACAGGCCTGTAAGCTAAACTGCTCCTTACAAGTTACCTACATGCCATGTCAGGATGGTTATGCAAAATTGTTTTTTGAAAAAGTCCTTCGAGGTTTGAAAAACCTCTATGAAGCCAGACAGGAAATAAGTTTTGGCAATAAAAAGAGTGAAAAGCTCTCTGATGAAAGTTTTCTCAAGAAGCTTGTTGTATGGGTTCCGGGAAGCTGTGCTGAAATTATCAAGGCTGAATCGGGGGATGAGCATGTGTTTATCAAAATGAATTTGTCGTCTAATATCATGTTCCGGCTAAAGCCATGGCTTCGTGGTTATGTGGATATGATACAAGATGAATTTGGCCGGGAGCGCTCTCCAAGGGTATATCTGATTATGCCATTGCCTTCACAAAATTCCAGGGAGTATGCGCGCTGGATGTTGCGTCTTACGAAAGATAGAAATGGTAATGACATATCATTCATGAACTTTAACAGTGGGCTTACCATGAGTATGCTTCAGGAAAAGATTAAGAAAAGTATCAAGGAGGCAACATCTTCCAGGCCGGATTTTATGTTTATAGAGGGAGGGTATGGGTATCGGTCGGGTAATTTTCTACTGCATGATACGCCAGTAGTCAGAGTATGCAGCGGTTATGATGAGAACTTCCTCAAGGAAATAGACGGCGTTAGACCTATAGATATTTCCCTTGAATCAGTTTCTGCCGACAGATCATCCACTTCCTGTATGGATTGGGATACTGATAGCATGAACTCTCTGGAATGTGAAAACGAAGTCTGTGTAAACTTCTATACCGAGCAATAAAACTGGTCATGTTGGATGATGGTTTTCTGATAATTACGGTTGCAGTACCTATGAAATGTTTACGGATGTAATTTGGTTTTATGGCTACATCTATCCGTCAGAAGATCACGCTATTTAATCTGCTACCAGCGATAGTTTTTTACTGTATTATTACGTTTGTGTTTCTATACTTTACCTTTCGGACAGCCTCTGAGGAAATTGGCAGAAGACATCTTAATGAAACATTGCGATATGCAGCAACCTTCGATACCAAAATCAGTAAAGTTATTCTGGCTGGCAGGGCTTTGTCCTTATCTGCTACTGAGATTTCTTATCATGACCTTTCCTCAAAAGTTATTTCAATATTCATGGATATGCCCTATGTGAAATCGGTATCCATTGTCGATTTTGAAAAGAAAGGTGGGGCGTTGATAAAAAGCAAGGATCCTGATTATTTTGATTGGATGGATAAAAAATTTGTATCCACAGATCAGGGATCAGTTTATTCCATTCCCGATCATATCTATTTATCAATACATAACGATTTAGAGTATGATTGGTACGTTAATACTGAATTAACCGGACCGGTTTTTTATACCAGCTTTCTGGTCAGGGTTTCTGATGATAGCCAACGTGCTCGCTTTCTGAGGCTTGATCTGGATACCGCCCAACTGGTTAATATGCCCATGAATCTGGATTTTCGGGTTCGCATGATTATCGCTGACCCTTCCGGCAATATTGTGTACGCTAATGGCATATCGCTGCTGAAGTACCGAACTATTGAAAGATTCTCAAGGCAGGGGCCTTGTGAGGGCAGTGGAGAACTTTTTTTTCCTTCAGAGAATGGTGGTTCGTTCAAGCATTTACTTTATAGTCCTGTCACACTTTCCGGGCCAGATGAGCCCTGCGGCTTTATGAAAGATGTTTTGCACAATGTTGTCGAGGAGGAAAAACTCGTCAGTGTCCGTATTCTAACCAGGGGCAATTATCGGTGGTCAGCAGCGGTTCCTGTTAAATCCACCGGTTGGTTTTTCAGTTACAGCATAATGGAAATTGACATTATGAAGCCGGTCTATAAACAGGCCTTCTTGAGTGCAAGCCTGATTGGCCTGGCTATGGTTCTGGCAATAATATGCTTATGGGTTGTCTCTGGCAGGATTACCCGGCCCCTGAATGAATTAAAACGTGAAATGAATACGTTTGGTTTTTTGCCAAGTGACTCGAGTGACAACTTTCAGGATTCAAAGGATGAAGCTGTCAGTCTGAACAGAAGCTTTATCAGGTTACAAGAACGGCTTTTAAACAGGGAAGAGGCTTTACAAAAAGCACGGGCTCAAAATATGGCCAGCCTTGTCCAGCAGCTGAGAGGACGGTATTTCTATTTTCATCTGGCCAGTTCTGGAGATATTACCTATGTAAGTCCGTCGATTGCTTCTGTACTGGGTTTCACCGTAGAGGAGTTTTCCGGGAAAATTCAGGGTTACTTAACGGATTCAGCCATTAACGATACCTTCAGAAGCATCCTGAAACAATTGCCCAAAGGCGTTTGGCATGAAACATTTGAACTGGAAATTTTTCATAAAGATGGTTCCATACGCTGTATTGAAGTGGGTTGTGCGGGGCATTCCAATAAAAGTTCCCTGACCGGGAAGAGCAAAGGCCAGCACCTGGACAGTATTGAGTGTATGGGAAATGATATTACCCACCTTGTTCGTGATACGGAAAAATTCAAGGCGCTGATAGCCGGGTCGCCAGATGCTATTGTTATCACCGATACCGCGGGTGTCATCAACCTGGTGAATCCCAGGGTTGAAGATCTTTTTCGTTATCATGAAGGGGATTTGCCGGGGCTTCCATTAGCACTGTTAATTGATCCTGAGTACCGGTCAGATCTGATGCTTCTGAAGAAGCTCGACTCAGATGACATTGACAGCCATTGTCTGGATGCAAAGCTCTCCCGGGGGATTGATAAGTATGGCCATGGATTCCCAGTTGAAATATCCAGCAATGTTCTGGCAACGGCCGATGGTTTGCTGATATCCATCGTCTTTCGTGACATTACCCAGAGAAAGCGGATTGAAGGCGAGCTACTGAAGGCTAAAGAAACGGCAGAAAAGGCCAGTCAGGCAAAATCCCTGTTCCTGTCACACATCAGTCATGAACTGAGGACCCCGCTTAATGGCGTCCTTGGTTATGCGCAGCTGCTTCTGGCGGATAGTGATGTTCCTGATAAATACCGGGACAGCCTGTCATCACTTGAGGCTTGTGGTTTGCATCTTTTGACAATGATTAATGACATTCTGGATATCACCAAGATTGAAAGTGGTATTGTGAGAACCCAGGTGGAGCCTTTTAATATCCAGGTGACTCTGGACATGGTATTTGCCAATTTTCGTGAAACGGCGAAAGTCAAAGGTTTGAACTTACTGCTTGATATTCTTCCAAATGTAGAACTGGAAATAATCGGGGATAACGTCAAGCTGCGCCAGGTGTTGATCAATTTGATTGGGAATGCCATCAAGTTTACTGACTCTGGCAGCGTCTATCTAAAGGTTTTTGTAAAAGGCGAAAAACTTCAGTTTGAAGTGCTTGATAGTGGCGTAGGCATAATATCATCAGACCTGGCGCAGCTGTTTCAGCCGTTTACCCAGCTTAAACGAGGGCAGGAGTGTGGAGGCGCTGGTCTGGGGCTTTCTATCAGTTATCGCCTGGTGGAGGCCATGGGGGGAGAACTTCAGGCTGAGAGTGAGCCTGGAAAAGGCAGTCGTTTCTATTTCAGTATTCCATACCAGGTGAGCCATGAGGAGAGTAGAAAAGTATTCGTTGACTCCTCCTCGAACAATGGCGGATCGGATATAAAACCGGAACTCGTTAATAAACGTCAAATTCTGGTGGTTGACGATAGTGTTAATAACAGAGATATGCTGGTAAAGGCCCTTAAGTCCAAATCGTTTCATGTTGAGGCTGCTGAGGGTGGTTTTGAAGCCGTGGAAAAATGCAGAACCACTCGCTATGATCTTATTTTGATGGATCTCAGGATGCCAGGTCTGGACGGTTTTGATGCGGCCAGGGCGATTCACCGTATCGGTCGGCAACCATCGATAAAGATTATGGCAGTCTCTGCCAGTGTGTCAGAACAGACAAGGGTAAAAATTTCGGATTCCGGCTTTTGTGGCTTTATTGCCAAACCCGTGCGCTTTGATGAACTGTTCGCTTGTATTTATCACCATTTGGAAAACGATAACGACCTGTCTTCTGATTTGCCACTCTCTGAAGTTTGTCAGGAAGAAATGGCTACGACGTTGAAGCGCTTGCTTGAGATAGGTGATCTGAAAACACTGGAAGGAAAAGCTGAAGATTGGTCTTTAAAACCGGGTTATGGCAATGTTCCTGAAAAAATTATTCAGTTGTGCAAACTCCTTGATATCACCGGGCTGGAGACACTCTGTAACGCTTTACTGGATCATTCTCACTCATAGTCTCCGTTAAACCGGGCAAAAGCAGCATTGCCAATACTGCCTGCGCAGCCTGGTTTCTGTAGGGTATCTGTAAATCTGATTTGATCTCTCTCTCCGGCATGCTATTCATCAGTTATTCACCATTATCAAGTGGTTCTGATCCCCATACTGGTTTTTGGTGTTATGATCAGTCTATTTTCAACTTCATAATTGATGGATAGAGAGGTTGTCGGTGGCAGAAAGCATGTCTCTGTGGGCTCTGGTTGGCAACGCCAGCTGGATTGTGTTGCTGGTATTACTGGCACTGGTAGCGGCATCGGTTGTTTCATGGATGATGATTATCCAGCGGGGAGCCCTGCTCAGAAATGCGCAGCAGGCCATGATTGCTTTTGAAGATCGTTTCTGGTCGGGGATGGATCTCATTCTGCTGTACAAGGAAGTACAGCAAAATGAACACCCTGACTCAGGGTTGGAGTACATCTTTAAAGCCGGTTTTACCGAGTTTACCCGTCTTCGAAACCAGGGGGCTGATGATCCTGATGCGGTTATGGAAGGTGCTCAGCGGGCCATGAGGGTAGCCATTTCCAGGGAGCAGGAGCGACTCGAGGCAAACCTTCCCTTCCTTGCCAGCGTTGGTTCTACCTGTCCTTATCTTGGTCTTTTTGGAACAGTGGTAGGAATTATGAACTCTTTTCGAGGGCTGGCAGTGGTTCAGCAGCCAACGCTTGCGTCGGTTGCACCGGGCATTGCCGAGGCTTTGCTGACAACAGCCGTTGGCCTGGTTGCCGCTATCCCGGCGGTTGTTGCCTATAACCGCTATGCTTCAAGGGTTGAAGCCCTTTTGTCCAATTACGAGACATTTGCGGATGAGTTTTCCAGTATCCTTCATCGTAAAGTTTACAGCCGGACATAAAGGGATCTTACCGCAATGTCACCGATGAGAAGTGGGACAAAGATAAGAAATCGTCGTAAACCCATGTCTGAAATAAACATGGTGCCGTTTATCGATATCATGATGGTGCTATTGGTAGCCTTTATGATCAGTGCTCCCATGATGACTCAGGGAGTGAAAGTAGAACTGCCCAAAACCAGCAGTGACAATATTGCCCTGCCAGAAGACAAGGAAGTCCTGATTGTCTCTATCAAGGCGGATGGCAGTTATTATATGGACATCGGATCTGACCATGACAAAGCTGTTAATCTTCCTGCCCTGACGGAGAAAGTCAGTAAGGTGGTGAGTGCCAGACCCGGTATTCAAGTGTTGATTCAAGGAGACACCAACGTTGCTTATGGATCAGTAGTGCAATTAATGGCTGGCCTGCAAAACTCAGGTATCAGTCATGTCGGGCTGGTAACGGATCCTGTGGCGGCTGGCATGGAAGAGCGGTAGATGAAAAGATGGTTTAACAATGCTTTTCCTGCCTTTTTAGCCAGGGTGACAGAAGGTTATGGTTTTGCGATAGCCCTCTCCCTGGTGCTTCATCTTATTATGTTTGGTGTGCTTTTAGTCAGCTGGAGCGAAGACTCCAGTACTAAAATAATGCCACCGATGCCAATCAGTGCAGCGTTGGTCGCATTGCCTGAACCGGCGGAAAAACCGCAGACCGTCAGGAAGCCTGTACAGAGTCAGGTGGAACAAAAGCGCAGAGAAGAGGCAAAAAGGCAGGCGGAAGCAAAAAAAATAGCAGAAGCAAAGCGCAAAAAAGCTGAGCAGCAACGACAGGAGCGGGAGCGGCAGAAAGCCCTGGCCTTGAAGCGGGAAGAGGAAAGAAAGCGGGAAGAAAACCGGCAGGAAGAGCTTCGTAAAATGGAAGAAGCGGCCCGGGAGCGTCAGGAGCAGGAGAGGCGTCAGCAGGAAAAAGAGCAGAAACGCCAGGAGCAGCAAGCGCTTCAGCAAGCCATGGCAATGGAGCAGCAGGCTTTGGAAGCTGCCCAACAGCTTGAGCATGACCAACTCCAGCAAGCAAAATATGCGGCGCTGATTAAAAGCCTGACCTCTCAGTATTGGAACAGGCCTCCCAGTGCACGCAATCATATGGTGGCAGAAATTCGAATCAGTCTTTCACCTTTCGGTGATGTGCTGGATATTACTATGGTGACATCCAGTGGCAATGATGAGTTTGATCGCTCAGTGATTCAGGCTATACGCCGGGCGTCGCCCTTTTCAGAGTTGAAGAATCTTGATCGACGAATTTTTGATCAATACTTCCGACGAATTACCTTCCGATTCAGGCCCGAGGATCTGGTTAAATGAGGCACTTATTTAAAACTGTTTTTTTATTTTACTGTCTGCTTTGGGGGATCAGTGCCCAGGCAGAGCTGGTTATTGAGGTAACACGGGGGAATGACAAAGCGGTATCCATGGCGGTTTCACCCTTCAGCTGGAGGGGGGAGAAGGTGTTGCCAGAAGACCCTGCGGCAATCATAGATAACGATTTGAAACTCAGCGGTCTGTTCAAGGCACTGCCAAGAGCCAGTATGCTCAGCTTCCCGGCCAGTGAGTCTGAAGTTTATTATCGTGACTGGAAGGTGCTTGGGGCTTCTTACCTGGTAACGGGACAGGTGGCGCTTAAGGACAATGCCTACACCATGAACTATCAGCTTTATGATGTTATCAGGGGCAAGCGCATTGCCAGGGGAGGGTTCACCGGAAACAGTGCCCAGCTTAGGGAGATGGCTCATCGCATCAGTGATGCTGTCTATGAAAAGATCACCGGCCTGAAGGGCGACTTTTCAACCCGGATTTTATACGTAACAGCGCAGCGGCATGACGCGAAAAGAACGGATTATCAGCTCAATTATGCCGATGCTGATGGTAAGCGCAACAGGATGGTCTTCAGCTCAAGTGAGCCTATTTTATCGCCCAGTTGGTCGCCAGATGGAACCAGGGTTACCTATGTTTCCTTTGAGCAGGGTCGTCCGGCGATCTACATGCAGGAACTGGCGACGGGGAACCGCAAAAAGCTGACCGGCTTTAAAGGGCTTAATAACTCCCCGGTATGGGCGCCGGATGGTAAATCCATTGCCATGGTGCTTTCCAAAGATGGTAATCCGGACGTTTACATTCTTGATCTGGCCACGAATAAAGTCAGTAATGTATCGATTCACTATGCCATTGACACTGAACCGGACTGGATGCCGGATGGGAACAGTATCATTTTTACCTCAAATCGCGGTGGGAGTCCTCAGATCTATCAGCAGGAGGTCAGTCGTAAAAGTGATGGTGAATTTATTCCAAAAGGTAAGCCCCGCCGTCTGACCTTTGAAGGGCGGTTCAATGCCCGGGCCAAGGTATTTCCTGATGGCAAGTCGCTTGCCCTGGTGCATAAAGGGCAGGGATCTGCTGACTACAACATCGCTGTTCTCGACCTGGATACGGATAGACTGCGGCTACTGACGTCATCCAAGCTGGAAGATTCTCCCAGTATTGCTCCGGGAGGTCGCAGGCTCATCTATTCTGTTCAGGGTGGCAAGCATGGTGAGTTGGGTATCGTCTCTGCCGATGGCCGTGTGAAGCAGCGATTGCCTTCTGCTGAGGGTGATGTACGGGAGCCTGCATGGGGGCCAGGTCTTAGTCTCAGATAGGGTTAAGGCAGGGTAACCGTTCTATTGCTCTTTTAAGCTGATTTAAGCTGACACAAGATAGACGTTTTTTGCCCTGCCGATTTTCCGACTTGCTGCTATGCTCGTTTAACCTGCTCTTGTGAATGAGCTGTCTAAAGTCCGGGAGGCTGATTGATAACAGCCTCGAACTGAATAAGTGAAGGCAATGGCGGAGGTTGCTGGAGGGTGATGTTATCCTTTATCGTACTTTCCACTGGTGTAATACGACATGATCGAAGACCAACTCGGCTTTCGTTCGTTTTTTCAATATGCCGGGGTGGTTAAAATGATGCAGTCACCCTTTTGCTCCCTTCTATTCAAACCTGCTTTTTTTTGGTGGCTCTTTCCCTGAGGAAACCTTATCATCCCTTGGTATTCGGGCTAGTCGGGTGACCTCAGTTCTGATAATGTACTGCACGAATTTTTGAAATCCCGTAGAGAATGATTGGAGTTGAAAATGCAAATTGCCAATGTTGTTAAAGCAGCTTTTATGGCTGTAGCTGCTATCTGGCTGGCAGGGTGTGCTTCCAAGAAAGAGCCAACTACTGCAGAAACCCAGCCGCCGGTGATTACTGTTGAAGAAGAAGTGCTGGTTGAAGTTCAGCCGGTTCTGGATCCTGCCGTACAGGCGGTCATTGATAGTGGCAGGATTGATGAGTCTCCGGAAGAAATTCAGGCGCTGCTGGACAAAAACACCTACTTCTTCCCATTTGACAGCTCCAGGCTGGGTGATGAAGCTTACAAGGCTCTGGATGTTCATGCTGCATACCTGACTTCTGATCTGGGTTACATGAAAAATATCGTTATTCAGGGCCATACGGATGAGCGCGGTACCCGTACCTACAACCTGGCCCTGGGTGAGCGTCGTGCCATAGCGGTGAAAGATTACCTGGTTGCTAAAGGCGTAGGAGCTAACCGTGTTGAAGTGGTCAGCTTTGGCTTTGAGAAGCCTCTGGATCCTGAGCACAATGAAACGGCTTGGGCTTTGAACCGTCGCGCAGTAATTGTTACTGAGTAATCGATAATATCAGTCACTCTCTTGATACTTTCCCTGTAAAAGTCTGCTGAAAAGCGGACTGGTGAAGTCGTTCGGAGTGCGACTGGTATCATTATTTTGTCGGGGGATGAATGCGTAGAGGAAAAACTAACCCAACGTTGGTTTTCAGGGCGATGCTGGGTTTTCCAGTGTTGGTTGCTGGTGCTCTGAGCTCAGTGGCAATGGCGGCAGCTCCGGTTGAAGAACTCAGGCCTATGGGGTTTTCGTCTGAATCCCGTACTGTTGTCAGTAAGATCCCAGATGAACCTGTTACGATTTCATCCTTACCGGATACAGATGATGATTATGATGATTACAATGGTACGGCACACCTGCTTAATACCATTGACCAGCTTCGGCAGGAAATGATGGAAATGCAGGGGCAGCTTGAAGAGCAAGCTTTCCGTATTGAGCAACTGCAGCAGGAAGGTCGGGACAGATATCTTGATCTTGATGAGCGAATCTCCCGATTGACCAGTCAGGCTGGAAAAGCGCTTGCCCCGGCTTCTGTTACGAACTTAAAGCCGCCGATGGCAAACGCTCCCGTAGCAGGGGCGGTAGAAAAAAAGGCCCCATCGGTGTTGAAAGCCGAAGAAGCCGCTTACCAGTCAGCATTTGCTCATATTCGGTCCAAGCAGTTTGATGAAGCAAAAAAAGCACTCCAGGAACAGCTTAAAACCTACCCTGAGGGCCGTTATGCCGACAATGCCCATTACTGGCTGGGTGAGGTCAATATGGCTCAGGGGCATTATGATGCGGCCAAAGAGTCCTTCCAGATTATTTTGAATACCTTTCCAAAAAGCGCAAAAGTTCCGGATGCCAGCTATAAGCTTGGACGAGTGCACGACTTGCTCGGAAATCAGCAAGAGGCGAAAAAAATCCTTGAGTTGGTTATTCAGCGATATCCTGATAGCTCAGCAGCAAGACTTTCCGATACCTATTTGAGAGCAATGGGCGGTTCCTGATATCCGTGCTGGTATCTTGAATGCTAAGAATTACCGAGATCTTTTACTCATTACAGGGAGAGACCAGAACCACTGGGTTACCTACGGTGTTTGTGCGCTTGACGGGTTGTCCCCTGCGTTGTCGCTGGTGTGATACGGATTACGCCTTTAAGGGCGGGGATCTGTTATCCATTGAAGCCATCCTGGACAGGGTATCAGCCTATAGTCCCAGATATGTCACCGTGACTGGTGGCGAGCCTCTGGCCCAGCAAACATGTTATGGTTTGCTTTCTCGCCTGGCAGACCAGGGGTATGAGGTTTCACTTGAAACCAGTGGCGCTATCAGCCTCTCTAAAGTGGACTCCCGAGTGGTCAAGGTGATGGATCTGAAGCCTCCGGCTTCGGGAGAATCGCATCGCAATTTATATGAAAATATCGGTTTTCTTGACAATAAAGACCAGCTGAAATTTGTGATTGCCGATCGTGGTGACTATGAATGGTCTGTTTCTAAATTAATCCAATATGACCTGGCGAACAGGGTTTCCGATGTGCTTTTTTCTCCAGTCAGTGGTGCAATGTCGGCTGAGGTACTGGCGGGGTGGATCCTTGAAGACCGGCTTCCTGTAAGGTTTCAATTACAGCTGCACCGGATGATCTGGGGGGATCTGCCGGGTGTTTAAAGTCTGTTGACTGCGTGTCCAGCACCAACAGCTTTAATGTTTTTGGTTAATATTCGTTTAATAAAAGGTGTTGTTGATGAAGAAAGCCGTTGTCCTTTTATCCGGCGGGCTGGATTCGGCCACCGTTCTGGCGATGGCTTCAGAGCAGGGGTTTGAATGTTACTCGGTCAGTTTTGACTATGGCCAACGTCACCGTTCCGAGCTTGAGGCTTCGGGCAGGGTGGCTGCGGCCCTGGGTGTCCGTGAACACAAGGTTTTAACCCTGGGGTTGACGGGCATAGGCGGTTCCGCACTGACGGATGATGGCATTGCTGTCCCGGATTTCAACGATCCGTTCAAGGATTCCTGTCGCCAGATTCCGGTCACTTATGTTCCTGCAAGAAATACGGTTTTTCTCTCTCTTGCCCTTGGCTGGGCAGAGGTATTGGGGGCTCGTGATATTTTCATCGGTGCCAATATCGTTGATTACTCGAATTATCCGGACTGTCGCCCGGAGTACCTGAAGGCATTTGAAACCATGGCAAATCTTGCCACACGGGCTGCTATTGAAGGTGATCTTTTTCGTATCAGGGCGCCACTGCTGAATTTAACCAAGTCTGAAATAATTTCTGAAGGGGTAAGGCTAGGAGTGGATTATGGCATGACCGTCTCCTGCTATCAGGCTGATGAATATGGGGCTGCCTGCGGTGTTTGTGACAGTTGTCATTATCGGCGAAAGGGGTTTCTTGAAGCAGGGGTTGATGACCCTACGCCTTATCAATGTGTTGCGGTCTAACTTAAACCGCTTGTAAAACGAACGTCGGCGCGTATACTTCCAGAAAATGGGTCGTTAGCTCAGTTGGTAGAGCAGTTGGCTTTTAACCAATTGGTCGTAGGTTCGAATCCTACACGACCC
>NZ_JAHHPP010000346.1 GCF_024606265.1 Endozoicomonas sp. SESOKO1 | reverse complement strand
CGGCTGGACTATCTTCCAGTTTGTTATGACCGCTTTTGTGGTGGGGATTCCGGCAGCGGCGCTGCTACTGAGAAGCCAGTCTGCCACGTTGGGCACTTTCCAGAAAAAGACAGATCGTGCGCTGGCTACCCTGGGCTTTATCACGCTGGGTCTGGTGCTGGTGGGTTACCCGCTGTACCTGTTCTGGCTGGGTCAGGTTGATCTGCCTACTAACCCTTTTGGTCTATTTGACTACCATGGTCGTTTGATACTGGCTCGTCTCGCCCTGCTGTTTGCCGGTCTGGGAGTCTGGGTAATTGCTGCCACCCGTGGCAATAATACGGCAGTAGGTCTCGCAGCAGTGAGCACCGTCCTGGTGCTGGCGGCTGAACTGTGTGGCCGTGTCTTCTTTTATGATATGCACATGTTTGCCAGCAGTATGTGAGCAAGTGCAAAGATCCTCCTTCAAATTTATGAAAGGAGGAACTTTACCAAAGGAAAGGGAAACCCATATTTTTCTGGAATAAATTCTTATCTCCACTGTACTTAAGAGGGATCTTGGTAACGGTGCCACTGGCGCTCTATGTAAGCAGGCGCCTTGGTAACGGTGCACTGGCGCTCATGTAAGCAGGCTCTTGGAACGGTGCCTCCGGCGCACTCGCACTCTATCTATGTAAGCAGGCTCTCTGCGAAATACCCTCTGGAGCTCAGCGGTGTAAGCCTGTTGCGAAACGTTGTATTGCTCATCACTGAAACCCGAGTCCATATCCGTTTTCATGTTATCTATTTGACTTTGTCGCCTGGAGAGCCTGTCTGCGTCGTATAATTGAGAATACAGGCTAACAACGGATTCGTCACAGATCCCGGTGCGATGGCATAAATCGATTTGTGCCTTAAGCTCATCGCGCTTTTTTTCCCAGTTGGTCGGTTCAAATTGTCCGGTTTCTGCTGCTTCTGCCTGACGCTGACGGGAGTTCAGTTCAGCCTCAACCAGAGTGAAGACGTCGATATGGCTGTCGGTGAACCCCGGAGTATTGGGAGCAGCGATGCCACCATGCTGTGCCGGATCGGTGGCAGTGGAGTTGTTACCAGAACTCCGGGATTCATCTTTATCAACAGGTGATTGCAGCCTGACAGGAATACCAGTTCCAGGAATACTGGTTTGATCAGGATGTTGAAGAGGCTCAATAGAATAATCAGTCAGCGAATAAAGATCAGGATTATCCAGTAATGTTTGATGATGGGAAGTTTGTGAGACAGGAAAAGAAGAGTCCATTGCCTGGACAGACATGCCTTGATACGTTGGCGGTTGATCGCTGACAAATTGCCCGTGATCCATTAATTCAGGTCCGTCGAAATAGTGTTCTGTTAAATCGGATGAGCCGGAATAAAGTTCGGAAGAAGCATTAAATGGTTGAATCGAGTTATCTAAACGTTCCATTGAAATACAAACCTAATAAATTCATAAACTATTAAATTGACAATTCAGACCACTCTTTCGATATAAAAGTTCCTACCCCAATCACAAAAGAAATAGAACAATCCTGTGCTGGCAAAAACGCTGGCAAAAACATAAGTTGTGATGAGTAATGAACTTTGTCTATTTCATCCTGTCCCAAAGTGTGTGTATAGATTAAATAACCGCCAGGGAGTCGTGCGTGGAATCAGTCAATGCAGCAGCTACCGACCAGCAGTTTGAATGCAGGATATGCTTTGAAAGTTTGGCAGGTAAGTTTAATGACTTTGTCGTGACCGCCTGTTGCAAAGAACTCCAACACACCCCATGCCTGGAAGCCTGGAAGCAAGAACCCGAAAGCCTGAGGGGAAGGGACGCCTGTGTGGTTCCTGTCAAACCCAGCCATACTTTTCTGCGATGTGGGCTTTGCCGACAGAATGCCCTGCCTTTTGTTACTGTGAGCACCTTGGTTTATGGCAGCAGTAACAGCAACAACTACTGTAAGCCGGAGCTTGCTGAATATTTACGACAGTGTATCGACTGTGGCAGTGAGCAGGCGGGTGGATCTGGCAACGACCAGGGTGGCCCGGAGGCAAGCAGAAACCGCAAAACAGTAACAATGGCAAGTGGCTCAACAAGCCCGGGAAATGGTGAGAGTAGCCGGGGCAGTGGCGACAACGTACCTGATTTGCCGACCCTGGTAAGGCAGGGGCTGAAGCGCAGTAGCAAGGATTTGCAGGTTGGCGTTCAAGAGCCACTACCGGTTCAGGCCTGTATCGTTGGCGATGAGGCCATGCTTCAGGAGATAGCAAATCAACAACCGGAAACCGTTCACAATACGCAGGAGGGTGTCATTTATACAAGGCCTGTACCATTGGTTACGGTGGCTGCAGAAAATAATCATGAAAGCTGTGTCAAGAAGCTTGCCGTTGACTCTCATGATATGTTTTCCATATCAGTGCATCTCGCACTGGAGCAGGAGGATCACCGTACGCTGGCAACGCTGGTCCGTTGCGATGCGGACGGACTCACCAGGTTGCGTCTGGCAGAGGCAATTGAACACCAGGACAGCCCGGCGGCAGAAATGCTATTGGCCGCTGGTGTTGATATCAACACGGTGGTTATGGATGTTGTTGAGAATTACCGTAGTCCGGAGGCAATAAACTTTCTTCATCAATCCGGTGTCAGTCTCGGCGAGATCGTTTTCATGGCAGCACAGGCCGATAACAGGAAGTTGTTTGACGATTTACAGAAATTGCCTGCACTGCGCAGAATCACTGAGCATGCCCATTATGTTGAGGCAACAATCCTTGCTGCCCAACAGGAAAATCATGTCGTGCTACAGGCACTGGCAGATGCAGATGTTGTGGCGCTGGAATACGCGCTGTGTACCTGTGTCGACGAGCAGAATGAAGCTGCCATTGCTGCGCTGCTCAAAGCAGGGGCGTGTTATGCGGACGCTTTGTCTCTGGCTGCTTCTGACGACAATCAGGACGTGTTTGTAAAATTACTGTTCAAAGATGATTGCGGTCACTATTTAAGGTTTGCGGCGCAAAACGGGGATTTAGCACTGGTGAAGGCCCTGCTCAATGCGGGTGTTGATGCCAGTGGCGGCGATGAGCACGCTGACACACCGCTGGCTATTGCCGCCCGCAATGGCCATGCTGCAGTGGTCAACCTGTTGTCTGGTGCCCTGGAGCCTGACAGGCGCATCAGTTTTATTGCTCAGTCAATAAGGTGGGGTACTGAGGCGGAATTGCGGTCACTGCTGGCTACCTGCAAAAACGCAGGACAAATGTTCAGTGAGATACAGCGGGTAATCCATTATGCACTTGATCATCGTGACTATGGCGAACCAGCTATCAGACAGCTGTTAGATAAAATCGATGCTGGTCAAACAGCGATGATTCTTTCTGGCTCCATTAACAATAACAATTTCAGAATGCTGGCAGCCCTGCTGGCTGCCGGGGCTGATGCCAATACCATTGCCCCCGATGGTTCGCCTTTGCTGCACCTTGCCGTCGCTAGCGGAGAGCTGCAACTGGTTCAGCTATTGCTGGAAAGGGGGGCTGCTGCTGACCTGCTGAACCCGGTGGGAGAAACCGCCTTATCCGTTGCCGTCGCAAAAGGTCATAAATCCATGGCTGATATGCTGGTCAAAGCCACCGGTGCCGTAGATATTGAAACGGAAGTTGCAGCTGCTGCTGGCCGGGAGGACATTGACTTGCTCAGGCAATTGCTCTGTGTTGCTGACCTTGGCGGCAAAAAGTTCCGGCAATTGTTACATCAGGCCGCGGTGAGAAAACAGAGTCAGGTGGTCAGTGTCTTTGCTATGCAAAGTACCATCAGTGCGGAAATTGCCTTTGCCATGGCACTTCACCGTAATGAGTTGGCGGTGGTTGCTGAGTTTCTCAAGGCGGGTATTGGCAAAAACCGTTATTGTTCGGCGTCGTATTTGCTGATGGCGGCAGTACGCAGGGAGGAAGAAAAGGTTAAAACCCTCATTGACCATGGTTTTGATGCCCATGGTGACATCAAATTTGCGGCGAGGGCCGGGGAAACAGAGGCGTTGACAGTAATGCTATCGGCCTTTACTGATACCGGGGTAAGAAACAGGCATGTTGAGGCTCTGATATTCAATGAGGTTAACGATCAGTCAGTGCTTGCGTCGCTGGTGGCTGTTGAGCGTGATGGCGGAGCTGCAGGTCTCAGGACGTTCCTCTTTTCGATTTTGTCAGAGTGTAAACAAGCCCGTACTGCTCTGGAAAGGGCGCAGACAAGAAGACAGACTATTGTGGCTGGGGATTATCTGGAAGTTTACCCCGCTATGGATCGCCAAGTGAGCTTGCAGCGGGCAGGCGAGGAGCCGACGATGCATGACTCTCTGATAAAATCGTGCGATGACGCTATCAATGAGAATAGAGCTTTTCTGGAAAAGAATGAGGGTGTTATTCAGTCATTGATTCGCGCGGGCGCTGAGGTTGATATCACTGACGACAATGGGGTCTCATTCCTCTCTCAGGCGATACAGGGGAACTGCCAGGACATCGTCCGGTCCATTCTGGATTGCTGGAAAGGTTCAGGCCAGGCTCTCAATAACCCTGATGCACCGAACCAACAGCCAGATGCTTACATCAACAGGGATTTTTCGGGGACACTGACCGATGCTTTAGTGCTGGCCATTGGTCTGGATCGGCAGGGCATGGTTACGCTGTTGCTGGACACTGTGCATGGCATGAAAAATGTTGAATTTGATCGCTGCCGACTCAGTGGTCATGGCAACCTCCTTTATGATGTTGCAAACATGGGGAATATCCGGCTGTTAGGTGAACTGTGGCAACTGGGCGCCCGGGCTACCCCGAGTCTGGAGCGGATTGTGCAGGATGCCGACATCAACAAGTTGCAACGGTTTGTTGAGGCAGGGATCAAACTGGATGCCGCCGATGTCGGCAGCGAGGTACACCCACTGCTGCTGGCCGCCACTCTGTATGCCGATAGTGACAATCTGCAAGTGATGCGGTCCATGGTATCGATCACTGACAATATTGACGAGGTTATCGGTAACCAGGCCCTGACAACACAGAGAAAAGCGCTGTCACAGCTTTGGCAAGTTGTGGCTGAACAGCACGAGCGCATTATGAATATGCTGGTTCATGCTGCTGATGGAGAAAATCACCGGCTTTTCGAGACACTTGCGGGCGACAGGGCGATGGCTGGCCAGCTTGGCCGGTGCCTGAGCGATGCTGCACACCATGGCCAACGCAAGGTCGTCAGTAAACTGCTTGACATTGATGTTGATATCAACGATGTCGATTCGACGGTGTTCCTGTGTGACATAGCCCTTAAGCATCCGGACATGGCCATAATGATGGTGGACTATTGGCGAGGGAAGGCAAACAGGAATTGCCCGGTTCTTATCAAGGGGGCGATCAATTTGGCAAAACAGAAACTGATGGAGCAGCCCGGTGCTGATCGATTGCAAACGGAGCAGGCCTGCGCCTGTTTAACCAGATTGTTAAGCAGGTTCACCGTTCCCGGCTCAATCGACAGACGGATCTGACACTTCCCGCCCTAACGCACCCGAAGGGCGCTCAGGCTGAACGGAGATGATACACGTCAATCTTATTGAAATGATGTGCTGGCCCCAAGCTCTCCAGGTCTCACACGAACCAAAGCCAGTGCCATCTTTTACAGCCTGATTGAAAGTGCAAAAGCCAATGGGCTGGAGCCTTTTGAATGCCTGAACCACATATTAAAAGAACTGCCTTATGCGGACACGGTTGAGAAACTGGAGCCGCTTCTACCTTGGGCAGTGAAGGCATCTCAAGAATAAGCCGGTCAGGCGGGATTGGCTATTCCGCTGGTTAAATTGGTGATTACTATGTTCAGGTCGTTGCCTTAATCGCTCTCGCTCTGCGTAATCGGGTTCTTTGCGAAACCCCCTTTTAGGTCGTTGCCTTAATCGCTCTGCGTAATCGGGCTCTGGCTTTTTGCGAGACACCCTTTCGACCACAGCGGTATAACCCTGTTGCGCGGAATTGTAATCATCCTCTTCGGCACATCCCGAGTCCACGCGGTCTTGCATTTCGAACAATATTTCCTGTCGTTTGACAAGAAGTTCAGCCGAGTGTAGTTCAGCACGAAGATGACGATAATGCTCAACGGTCAGCCCTGTGTCACCCGTGCAACTGTACCTGGTTATGACTGGTTGATTGCCCTGGCTGTCGGGAAGCCCTGAAACAACATATACAGTATCAGTGTCCTGGCGTGGGTAATTTGACTGAAAATCGAGATAAAGATGATGAAGAGGAAGGTCCACCCTCTCCACCGTCATGCCTCGATAGGGCTGTGGGCATTCGCTGACACCAGATTGATGTGTTTGATTCGTTGAACTTGATGGCCCGGAATAAGGATCTGATAAAGCAGCATTGAACTGAGGCAGGTTAGTTGAACTCTCCATAGGATTATTCTCTTCTTGAAATAATTCATAATTTCACTACACGACTAAGACGACTTTTCCCGTATAAAGTTCCCTCCTCAAATGAAATACAGGAATAAAGGTAATAAAAATGTGGTTATCAACCGTTTTTTTTATTTTCTAAGTGTCTGAAAAATCAGTGAACTGCTGGACTGTTTTCGGTGTCCATTAAGCGATTGTCTGGAAAATAAGTTCCCTTTTTTCCTCGGCAACATTCGTTCAGGCTGAGTTCCGGGCTTGTCTGATAACTCAGCCCAAACGGAAATGGGGAGGTTATTTCGGGACGATTCCCTTAATTACCCTGGTTGAAGACAATGATGATATACAATGCCCCTGTTCCCCCCATGCCACCACAGGCTTATGACCGCGCTAATGGCTTTAATGGTTTGCACCGGGTCAGTACCTTTGGCTTAAGGTCGGTGGCGCATGGCCCTTCCGGTGGCAGTGCCTACACTGACCATGCCACGCACATTGCCGGTGGTGACCCGGCCCGGGCAGAACTGCTCAGAGAGATAGAAAAGGATGGCGGTGAGTCCGCCTATCAGCGCCTGGTGGCCAGGCTTGAAGAATCTGGGGCAGGCGTTCCCAGTATCCATGGCCGCCAGCGGCGGTCGGCAGCCGATGTCTCCCGAAAATTGACCGAGGTAAAAATGGCCGGTAGCCCCGGCCAGGCGCAGCGAGCCGACCAACTGACCGGCAATGGCAATTTTGCCCGGGTGGGCAATCCTCAGGCAGGAGGGATTCAGGAAAAACGAACCAGGGATGGGCTGGTGATGTATCGGTTTGACCTCAATGCCACCGGGAGTGCCGGATTGCCCGAGCAGAACCTGGAGCTGAGCAACTGTTTTTACCGGGCAAATGACCTGCCTCCGATGCCTGGACTCAATCCTGAATTGTCGACAATCACCGGCGAGGACCGTTACCTGTGTGCCGGTCACAGCCAATCAATCTACTCCGGGTCTATGAGCATCAAGCTCCAAACCGATAAGCCGGTAAGTGCCACGGTTTTCCAGCTGGTGCCACACCATGATGGCCGGTTGTACCGCAATGAAAATAGTACAATGTCGTGTATTCAGCCTGAGAGTCCGGTGGGCACCTATCATACGCTGGAGCACGATGGCATGGAGTTTGAGCAGGCTGGCCATTCGCCCTTTACCATGAACTTTGAGTCCCATGACGGGCAACTCTATTTTACCGTCAAGGTTCGCGCTTCTTACGACGTGTTTGATGACAATCGCCCCTGTGATGCCCCCTTTGCCGGTGATGCTACGGTTCTCAATCGAGCCCTTTGCTGCAACGGTAGTCAGGACGTCAAGTATATTTATGCAACGCCGTATGCCAGAGGCGACTGGCTGGATGTGGGTTTTGAAGCTGTGTTGAGTGATTTTTCCGACAAAGAACCGGAAAGGGGCGAGGTCAAGGTCTGGAAGGATGGCCAGTTGGTGGCAAAAACGTTTGCCTGGATCGGCAATAATAACCGGGCTACCTACGGTGGTGGCGGTTATCACGCCCAGTTTGGCATTGCTGATGGCTCCGATTCCATGGTCGTGAAGTTCAAGGGTGTGGATATTGCACCCATGTATCAGATGAAGCTGGCAGATTCACGATATTCCTTTCCCTTTGCCTATGCTGCGGACGAGTGTGATCCGCACGGGCAGAAAAAAACAGCCGGGCCAACCATCTGCGAATTGACCACTTCTGCCACTGATCCGGCAACCACAACGGCAACGACTGCTTCTGCCGCTGATCCCACAACTACAACGACAGAAACAGAAACAACAGCAACAGAAAAAATGACAACGGCGAAGCCCTGCCTGCAGCAGGTGCCCGCTGATTCCATTGCCGACATTGCCAACAATTTTACCGCTGAGGTTGATCCCCGGAATCTACGGAAGCGGTTAGAGCGAATACTGTCGTTCGGACCCAGGGATAATGTCCATAGGTTCTCCAATGGACAATACAAGAAAGTGGTCAAACATCTGGAGCGTTTTCTCGACAGGATGGGCGTGGCTACTTTCCGACAGGATTTTTCCTACGGCACCAGGAATCGGGATTTTCGCAAAGAGCTTGAATTCAACGCCGCGACCCCCAAAACCGCTGCGGACAGGGGGTGTAACCCGTTGAAAAATAACAGCTGCAATCTGTGCGCGCTGATTCCCGGAAAATCCAGTAACGTTGTAGTGGCCGGTGCCCATCTGGACACCTTCGCGGACAGTCCCGGTGCCAATGACAATGGCTCCGGCGTTGTGGCGCTGCTTGAAGCGATTCGGATTTTCAAAGAGTCCGGACTACAGCCCAATAACCCGGTGCTCTTCTGTTTCTGGGGCAGTGAAGAAAGATCACCGCGCAACTACGGCAGACGCAATGGTATCGGCTTTGGGTCTGACTACTTTTTGCACAATGATGGGTACAAAGACGTTATGGGGAACCTGACCGCGCAAGATCCTTGCCAGCAACAAGCGGAACCGTTTCGTATTGAATGCTATCTGAATCTGGCGCAGGTTGGGACCAGACCCGATCACAAATGGGATATACATCCAGAATTCCTTAACATCGGAGATCCTGAAAAATACCCAGGGGCGAGTCCCAGGGGCACCGGGCAGCTGACAGAGTTGTACGTGGATTATCTCGATAGCCGTGGACTGTCGTATTTCCGGGATGAGCCAAGCCCGGAACTTACCGATGTCGGTGCGTTTTACAAGCACGATATACCAGCGGTGACCGTCAGTACCGGCAAAGATGTATTCTACTATCACGCACCGGGCGATGACATTGATTCAATTGATTTTGAGGTGATGTCAAATGCCACTCAGGCCGTTGTTCATACCCTGGCCACACTGTCGTTTGGAGAGGGGCTAAACATCACCCGGACTTGATGTCCGGGTGAATAACAGGACACTCAAGCCAGAATCATGAATCAGAAAATCAGGTTTTCATGCATGACAGGTAGTGTGTCCATCCTGGCCCACCATACGAAATCATATTTTCTGACTAAACACATATTTTCTGACTAAACAGTTGTTGTCTCACTCTTTACTGGAGAACCGATAACTTCTTGTTGTTCTCTCCTCTCCTTTTCTAATAGTTCCATAGAGTTTTTGTAATATTCATTAAGACTTGTCGTTTTTCCCGTATTTCGCAGCCTTTGTGTTTTTGCAGGCAATCTATCGTTGTTCTGAGCATTCAGGATGGAGTATGCCTCTTCGATGATTCCATAACGGGTGACATCACTTTCCAGTATAAGGTTAAGATGTTTTTCCGAAAATTGTCTAACGCTGTTTTCAAGTTCCTGGAATCCACAATTAATTTCACATTGCATTCTTCTTTTTCTATCTTTTTCTGATTTCAATCGTTCCTGATGACTTGGGTTGCCAAGTGATCTTCTTATTCTTGGCTTTGCAGCCTGGACCAGTAATTCTTTATTACCATTAATCAATCGAGCTGCCAGTAATAGAATCTGCCCGGTACTGCATTCGGTGACATGCGGCGTTCTAATGCCCATGGCCCTGCTCACTTCGTCGGTTAATTTTGTGATAATAGCCTGGCTTCTCTTAATTTCAAAGTCAGCAGCAGGGTCTGATTCTTTAGTGCGCATTTTTTTAAACGGAGGAGGCCCATCCGGAATTTCCAGAACCTTGTCTGATGAAGTTGAGTGGGGAGCAACAAAACTTGTTTCAGTTGCTACTGGCGGATCGAATCTTGGATAATTTGATGGGGTAGTTACTGATACCGGATTTTGTATTTTTACCTGACTGTTAACGAACTCTTTTAAATCATCGGTTGCTTTTTTAAATGTCTCTGCGGTTTGCAGTGATGTTGCCTGAGCTTTTTCCTGTTGCTCTTTCAGTGCTGACAGTGCTGAAATGGTTTCGTTAAGTGTTTTAAGCGCTCCTTCCAGGGTATCGTGTATGGCTTCAGTACTCTGTTCCATCATTTTTTTCCTTGTTTCTTCCAGGGTTTCTTTCGTAAACGTTTGTATGAAACCTTCCATTGAAGATGTGGTTGCTTCGGATAATGATGTTGTCAGGCTTTTTTGTATTTCTGAGATAATTGCTGTTATTGATGAGGAAGCCACCTGATTTATTTGCTCCCGTAATCCAGGCACCATAGCGATGACTGAATCCCTGACCTCATTTTTGAGTTGTTTCCCCAGTATTTCCCGCAGTATGTCAGGCATTGTAGCCCTGACAGTTCTGGATAGATTCGTTTTGAGCCCAGGTATGATGGCGTTGGAAACGGCTTTTAATGCTGCTGTTTTTTTTGGTGGGGATTTTTTCGCAGGGACACGGCGATTTGCCGTTGAAGTACCGGGATTACCAATATCCAGTGCCGGGCCGGTGGCCAGATCATGAGTTGCCGGTGTACTGGATTCCCGGGTAATGGGTCCGGAAACCAGAGAGTGGCTTTGGGGCATTATTATTGATGGTTGATGCTGCCCCTGGAAAACCTGTTGGGCCGGTTGGGATAGCTGAGCCGTTATGTGGATCGGAAAATGGGGAAATTGCTGACTTTGCAGCGATGTGCCTATTACCTGTGGAGAGATTGCTGGTGTTGATGGGGTACTATCAGCGCTGGTGAATCCTCTGGACGACCATAGAGGGTCCTGGCTGTCCGGGCGCAGTCCGGCAACCTGGGGGGATGGCGAAAAGGCACCCTGGTTCAGGCATACAAATTGGCCGATTGTGGGGAACAGCGATTTCTGGCTAAACGGCAGTCGTGCGGCCGTCAATATCGGCGATGTTTCTTCGTTGGGCTGCGGTTGAACCTTGAATGGAATGCTACCTGTAGAGGGTGAGAGGAAGGCTTGTACTGAAGGTGTTACGACTGTTTGCGTGCTGACGGCAGGACGTTGATTATTACACAAGGGCATGAGCATTCCCTGGTTTAAATTGCTGTATGACGGCCTGGTTGATGTGATATTTCTTTTTTGAAATTGAGTAGTAACCTGCTGGATTGGCATCGTTGGTTCAGACGGGAGTAAGCCTGAAACCGGCGTATTTATATATACACGGGTTTGGGTTTTTTCTGCGATTACAGCACTATCTCCTCCGTTAAAAGTGGCAACGGTAGGAGGCAATTGACCTGCTGGTAAATGAGAGTTGATCATGCTCTGAAAACTACCCTGAAATCATATTGAACAGTAATGTGAAGACCTTTCAATTAACTATAAGTTCAAAATTGTATTTGCAATTAAAATAATACACAGGGCTTAAGTCAGGTATAAATACCGCTTTAAACATTATTTGAACAGCGTATTTTGGGTGAGAATTTTCAAGCATACAGGCTTCTGGTTAAGTCGTGTCAGATATACAGAGAACAGATGACGAACAGTTGATATCGTCGGCAAGGCGGGCTTTTTTCCGGCGTTTCGCCCCTGAACCAGAGCAGGTGGTCCCGAATAGCCGCTATCCAAGACCTCCATGGGCAGTAGATAACACACTGTTTCTGGCGCTGTGCACACAGTGTGATCAGTGTATTGATCAATGCCCAATGCGAGTGCTGGGACGATCTGATGAGAAAGAGGAGATTCTTTCTGGTCGTCCTGTGCTGGACCTTTCTTACGGCAGCTGTGACTTTTGTGGACAGTGCGTTGATGCATGCCCAGCGGGAGCCTTGAGCCGTGAGAAAGGGAAAAAGAGACAGACTATTCCCCAGCTTTCTGGCAGTTGTCAGGCAGAACTGGGGTTGTATTGTAACCTTTGTGAGGAAGCCTGCCCTGAACAGGCGATCAGCTTTGGTGCGGATAAAAAACCGGCGATAGACCTCAGCCTCTGCAGTGGCTGTGGCGAATGTGCCATGGACTGCTATAGCCGTGTATTGGTGATGGCCAAAGCATGATGTAACTTTGAACAGGCTCCTAGCAGATGGCCTGGCTGGTCAACCTCCAGGCGTGGTTAAGTTGTTGTTGTTTTCTTTCTTGGAATACCCAGTCGCTGGCGCCGTTCCCAGAGTGTTTTTCTGCTGATACCCAGTTTTTGCGCCAGCTCGGTTTCGGTCATTTGATCCTGATGTTCAAGAACAAAACGCTGGAAGTAGTCTTCCAGTGTCAAGCCATCCTGAAGCTCCTCTGCATCCTGACGGAACAGGGTCTGTTTGATACGAACTTCTATATCCAGGTTTTCCGGAGTGATGATATTGTCTTCGGAAAGAATAACTGCCCGTTCGATGGCATGCTCCATTTCGCGAACATTTCCGGGCCATTGATATTGAGAAATGGCGGCCATGGTTTCGGGGGCCAGTGAGTAGACGTCCAGCCCCATTTTTTCACAGGTTCTGGCCAGCAGTTTTTCCGCCAGCATCAGGATATCGTTGCCCCTTTCCCTGAGCGGTGGAATGCGCAGTTCCACCACTTTCAGTCGATAATAGAGGTCTTCACGAAATGCATTCTGTGAAGAGAGCTGACGGAGATTTCGGTGAGTAGCGGCAATCAGTCGAACATCAACGGACTGAGGCTGTACTGAACCTACACGACGAATTTCACCTTCCTGAAGAACGCGAAGTAGCCTGGCCTGGGCTTCCAGTGGCAGCTCACCGATTTCATCAAGAAACAGTGTGCCACCATTGGCTGCTTCGATCAGACCGGTTCTGGCAGCTGTTGCCCCGGTAAATGACCCTTTTTCATGGCCAAAAAGTTCGGATTCAATCAGTGTTTCAGGAATGGCAGCACAGTTGACAGAAATCATCGGCCCATTGACGCGTTTACTGTTGTCATGGATGGCTTTGGCAACCAGCTCTTTACCGGTGCCTGATTCACCCTGAATCAATACCGTTGCATCGGTTGGTGCCACTTTCTGTATTTGCCGGAACAACAGCTGCATGGCATCACACTGTGCCAGAATGCCATTAAAACCATCGCCAGAGCATGTCTCCTGAACCTGGCTTTCATTATTATCCTGATCGGGATCGGTGCTGTGAGCCGCCTGTTTTTCAATAGCTTCAGCCACTCTCTGAATCATCTCTGCATGATCAAAGGGCTTGGCAATATAATCAACGGCACCCTGCTTCATGGTTGAGACTGCCGAGTTCAGGCTGGCGTAGCTGGTCATGATCAATACGGGAATGCCATTGGCCAGGTGAATCATTTCAGTACCGGGTTTACCGGGAAGCCGAAGATCGCTGATGATCAGTGAAAATGGCGGTTGTTTCACAAACGCCTGTGGCTGAAGAAAGCCTTCGGCTTCATGAACCGAGCCAGCCTCAGTAATACTATATCCCTGTCGTTCAAGAAGACGACGCAGTGATGACCGGATAATTTCTTCATCTTCGACAATCAGTATCTGGTCCTGACTCATGCCATATCCCCCTGAAATTCCAACGGCTGCTCCCCGGCGTCTGCAGTCATCACTGACTCAGACTCGTAGCGTGGAAGCGAAATGATGAAGCAGGTTCCCCTACCTGTGAGTGGGTCCAGCGGACTCACCACCTGAATGCTGCCAAAATGTTCTTCGATAATATTCCAGGTCAGCGCCAGGCCCAGGCCGGTCCCTTTGCCCGCCTCTTTGGTGGTGAAAAATGGCTCAAACAGCCTTTCCTGAATGGCTTTCGGGATGCCGTGCCCACGGTCCTCAAAACGAATGGTGATCGTGTGCGGGTTGGCTGTGGTGCTGACGGTAACCAGGCTTTCAGTGTCCACATTGTCCACAGTGTCCAGCGTATCGTTGCCCTCGTCTGAGGCATCGGCCGCATTTTTCAGCAGATTGATAAACACCTGTTGTAATTTTTGGCTATTACCGCTGACACATAGGCCATCGGTACATAAATTGCGGAATACGATATTGCTGTTCTTATGGCTCAATTGCAACAGGTTAATGGCTTCCTGGATGGTGCTGAAAACTTCTACAGGCTCGGCTTTGGAAGGGGAATCACTGCTATGCCCGGTTTGCTGTCCTCCTTTCTGACCGGAGTGGGCGTAAGACACCAGTGTTTGCACAATGCGACTCACCCTGTTGGTTTGCTCCAGTATCTGCCGGGAACTCTGTTGTACATCCGGGTCCGGTGATAGCGCACTCATTTCCTGGGCAAGGCAGTCAATACCGGTAATCGGGTTACCAATCTCATGGGCAACACCGGCGGCCAGCTGCCCGATAGACGCCAGTCGTTCACTGTGAAAGAGCTGTTCTTCCAGCATCTGGGTTTCCGTCTGGTCTTCCAGCAACATGACCTGATTACCGCCGGTGCCGGAAGCCGGAGCCTGGACAGCGGCTTTGTGCAGGCTGAAATAGCGGGTGTCGCCATCCATTTCAACACGGTGCTTGTTCAGGTGATTACCGGGGAGTTGTATAAAATCATTGAGGATCTGGTTCCAGGGAGCAGGAATGGTCTTCAGGGGCATCCCCAGGACAGCTTCTGCAGGAATACCGGTTAACTCTGCCATGGCCTGATTCCAGAGCATGACTTCGCCGGTGTTGTTTGATGGCAGCGATTCCGGGTTATCAGCCGACGTGCTTTCAATGGCCGCGTCAATGGAGCAGACGGCCATGGGCAGGCTGTTCAAGGTGTCCCGGTGATAACGTCTCAGGCTATCAAGCTCACCCGCCAGACCGGTCAGTTTCGAGTGGTACGCTTCCAGCCGGGACTCCATAAAATGGATATCTTTCGGGACGTAATCATTGTCAACATCCAGGGGTAAAAAGGAGTTAACGATGTCATGGGCAATGGTGGGGCCCATAAGCCCGGACAGGTTATTCTCAATACGGTCCCTGAGTCGTCTCAGGGAGTGTGGCCGGCTATCATCTGGCCTCATGTTGAGATCGGTCAGGGCTTTATTGATTTCCTCCTGAGCAGCCACCGGACCCAGAGGGGCGCTGAGCATCTCCTGAAATTCGTAGGAAGAGCGGGCCTTGGGGATTTTGTAGGGTTGCTGGCCCACCTCCCGAACCAGACAGGCGGCAGCCGCGCTGCTCTCTTCATCAGGCATTCTGGTAAAACAGGATACCATGTAGAACACCAGAACATTCACGAGCAATGATGAAGTGGCGGCAATATACCAGCCATCGTTAGTGATGGTGCCGAAGTTGACGCTGCGGATTGTGAACATCTCAAGTCCCATGGTTAAAGGCAGCATCAGGGTGAAGAACCAGACTGCGGTTCCAGACAGAATCCCGAGAATCAGCCCCTTATGGTTTGCCCTGCCCCAATAGAGCGTAGACAGGGTGCCGGGGAGCAGTTGCAGGGCTCCCACATAGGCGACGATGCTCAGGCTGTACATGTCCACCTCGTTATGCAGCAGCCGGTAGAACCCGTAGCAGGCGAGGATCAGTGTGGCAATAATCAGACGTTTTACATTGGTCAGCCAGCGGTAGATATTGGTCTGGATCTGGGTTGGTTCCCCATTCTGATCAAGGGTCTGATAAAGAGTTTGATAAAGTGGCAGAACGACGTGGTTAAGCAACATGGAAGACAGTGCCAGTGAGGTCACCATAAACAGGCCGCTGGCCGCAGAAAGTCCGCCTATATAGGCGATGATGGTCAACCATTCATTATCCACGGCATGACCAATAGCCAGTGGAAAGTATTCGGGGGGATAAGGGCTGCCGATTTTGAGACCCGCCCAGAGGATCAGAGGGGTGGAAATACTCAACAGTAGTAAAAAGAAAGGCAGTCCCCAGCTGGCAGTGAATAACATTTTTATGTCGCGGTTTTCGGCAAACGTCATATGGAACATATGGGGCATAACCACTGCAGAGGCAAAATACATCAACAGCGTTGTTCGCCAGGGGCCATCTTCCAGATGAGAATTCATCCCGATAATGACGTCAGAGTTTGCTTCAAGCCAGTTATTTAACCCGGAAAAGCCACCAAACACCTTGGCGATAACTACGCCCCCAAGCAGCGCCATGATCAGCAGCTTGAGCAGCGACTCAAAGGCAATCGCCACCACCAGACCATCATGCTGGTGGCGGCTGGCCAGGTGCCGGGTGCCAAACATCATGGTCAGTAACGTGACCATAATACAAAAACCGAAGGCCAGCATTTCCGGGGATGTTTCGTCACTCAGCAGATAAACACCGTCTGCCACAGCTTGTATCTGCAGGGCCAGCAGGGGAAAGGTGATAAACAACAGTAGTAGTGTACTTAAGGTGCCCGCCACCGGACTCCGGAAACGGAAGGCCAGTACATCGGCCAGAGAACTGAGTTGATAAGTGGAGGTTATTCTTAATAGTGGCACCAGCAGGACGGGGGCTAACAAAAATGCACCGCTCAGGCCAAAGTAAAAACCGAGAAAAACATAACCATCGTCGTGGGCAACCCCGATACTGCCATAGTAGGCCCAACTGCTGGCATAGATGCCCAGGGACAGAACATAGGTTGCCGGGTGATGAACCACTGTGCGCGGGATGATGCCACGATCCGTGGCCCAGGCGCAGAGAAAAAGAACCGCCAGATAGGCAACACTGGCCAGAACGATATGCTCCAGTTCAAAGCTCATCGCTGTTACCCCTGATCTGAAGGGTAAAGCCCGCGACAATCAGTATGAACCAGAGAATCCAGGGCTGATACCACTGTTCACCAAACGTAATCCACCACCCCATGATGGCGGGAGAAAAAAGGTAAATACCGATCACCAGAAGCAGAACCAGTCGGTAGATATACATATTACGTTGGTACAGTTTCGTAATTGGACAGACATGGTAATGGTTATATGGGTAAACCGCAAAAGAATACTGGCAGATTGTCTTGTGCGGCAGGACTCTCCGGATAAACCGTGTATCTATGCACGTTCGTATTTAAATAGGGCTGAGAATGTCTCTGGTTGTTGATGGAAGGGGATTTGCTCCCTATTTTCGATAGGTGAGTCCAGCGCGTTAATGGGGGCAGGTTCATCTGTCGGCTCATTTCCCATTGCCCGGATACTGGCAAACGTTTTATCCAGGGTGGCCTGATGCGTTGCCTGTAAATGAGCCTGCAGCTCCCGCCTCTGGCCAAAGTTTGTACGGCAGGCAAGGCAGAATGTCTTATGAAGGTATAAACCCTTTACTTTCTTGTTATCCAGAGGAACGAAATTATTCTTCTTTCTGTTTGCCAGGGCATTGAGGTGTTTATTAAATGATTCAATATCCTGGTAGATCACCTGACAGGGAATTGCCGCCAGTGTCTTGGGTATTGCAAACTCCAGAGTGCCTGGTTTAAACAGCGACTTGACCAGCTGCGGCCTGTCCTGCAAATCGTTAACGGCAGCCGCTGCCTGTTCCGGGTTTTTATCAAACCAGTCAAGGATTTTTATCGTGCTTATTCGGGGCAGCGGCTGGTCAGCATGATGTTTATAAAGTTGTCTCAACACTTTATCGTATTTTCGTTGCCCGGCAGGTTCTGCTGAATGTTGGTGACGTTGTTTGACTTTTTCAGGGGCATACAATCTTTTATCCAATACGTTGTCAATCAGCTCTCGCTGGTGCTTGTCAATCATATAATCCGGACGGTGTTTTTTCTTACACTGGCTTCCATCGTCGAGCGTGTGCTGATAGCGAGGCCTTTTTGCCAAAGAACCGGAAGGGAAGATTTTATTGCGATAACCAGAGAGTTGTGTGTGTTTTCTCTTATGTCGGTTTTGTGTCTGTGTTGCAGGCAGTGCCGTCTGCTTACCTTCCTCCAGCACACGGGTGCCTTCTGTACAGTAATTTTTAGAATAATAAGTCTTAATGCTTTTAATTATATTTTTTTTCAGAATACCATCCCTTAGTTTGATCTCTCTTTTAGTAACTCTCTGGTTCAAGCCATCCCGGCATTCGCAAAGATAACGGGTTGCTTTACAAATGGTACATTCTGAGCAGCGGCAAGTAATAAATTTGCTTTGTTGTTCCAGCAGGTTTTCGTGCTCATGGGCCAGCATTACTTCAGGTACTGAATCTTGAGTCAGTGTTAAATCAGCCAGTAGTTCTGGAATGACTGTGCTTTTGGCGTAGGCAGGACTCATTTTCCAGTAACGTTGCTCAGCAGCGGGTAATTCATCAAAGGCATCAAGTACCTGGTTCAGCTGTGCAGCCGTCACTTTAAAGGGAATGGGAACACCAATTTGCTGTTCAACGGCCAGTTTTTGCTCCTTAAGGTAGCTAATATATTCTTTGCGTTTTTTATAATAGGCCTTACCGTAGCTGATGTTGCCCAGACTATCCTTTCTGGCTGCAAATCCCTGTTCTTTGAATTGCTGCTTAATCAACTCTGCCTTCTCTTTTTTAATCTGCCTGGTTGTCATTGTAATGGCATCAGTGAACCGTTGCCTGGCTTTCAGTTGCCTTTGTTCTTGCTGGTATGCCTTGAATTCTTCTGTTCCTAAAAAAAGTTGTTGATGGCAGGGGTTGACATAAAATTGAGACAGTGTTTCTTTTATCTCAGGAATAGGGGGTAATGTCTTCCAGTCAGGCATTTGAATGGGGTTTGCTAACTGTTTAGTGGTGTCATCGAAGTACTCTCCGTCGGCTATTTCTTTACCTGGTGTTCCTCTACTCTGAAAACTCTGTGCTTTATATTTCATCAGGTAGTCATAAATGCTGCCAAGGTAAAGCGAAGTAAAGGAAGTCTTGGGGATTACCTCGAACTCGACAGTTTTGCAAGCCTGATCTTGCTGGTCTGGATCCATCCACTGTGAATACAGGGAAGCCAGTTTTTTTTCCTTATTGTTAAAAGCTCTACTGGTCAGCAATTTTAATGTTTCATTTTTATGGTCATGCCATAACGGTGGGTTTGTTACCAGTAGAAACGCAAAAGCGCCGATATCGTAAGTCGATGAGATGCCTTTTTTCAGCTCCCGTTGAATGACATTTTCGTATTGCTCTTTTCGACTACCACCTTTGCACTTTCTGGTGTTGTCGGATATCGCCTGGGTAAAGGAGATCAGCAGATGACTGACTCTATTCATGATGCATGGATTTTCTTTCTCTAAGGCGTTGAACCAGATGTCTTTGATCAGGCGGAAAAAGGCCAGATAACCTAACGATGATGGGGTCTCACTGTTGAATCCATAGTCGTTGGAACAAATTTTTGATGTCGAACTGAAGTTAAACATCATATCGCCTTTTACTACCAGTTCTGGCCAGTTAATTTTGATATATTCAGCTTGCTTGTTGAGCGAATCAGGCCATCCCTCAACGATGGTTTCAATTGTCTGTCTATCGGGCCACAGGGAGGCGTAGTGTTGGTCAAGTTCTTTTTCGGCCTGATTTTTTAATGAATTTGAATATTTTTTCAGTTCCTCCGCCAGGCGGATTTTACTCTGCACACCTGATGTCCGGCCAATGGCTTCAATGAGTTGGTTATAGAGTGGGTAAGGATCAGTGTAAGAGTCTGAAGCGAGACAGTGGAATATGGCGCTATAGGTGGGGGTGGTGTTTCTTTCTCGCAATGTTTTCTCTGCGGCCTCAATTTCCTGTTGTGAGAATCCCCGAATCTTCAATTCCTGCAGTTCCAATGGCCTTATCAAGGTCTCTCGTGAGTGAAAAGTTCCAGTTGCTGGTGCAGGATTCTCCGGTGAGCCAGTGACAGGCATTAGCCAGAAATTTTGATTCTGGGGGTTTTCGTTTATATAAGACTGGGATGAATTAGCCATTTCGGTAACCCTTTTTTGATTGGATGTATAACTAACCAGTTGAAATAATTGATTAAATTGGTTCTATGAAAGGTTTTTACTGTTTTTTTTGATTGCTACAGTGGAAGTAAGTTCACTTCTCAAGGTGAAGTAAAATTGAAGCTAATGTCTGCTTTTCCCGTGATTATGATTTTATCCGCTTTATTTTATCCTTTGTTTGTTGGGAGAACGTGTAATCACGCGGCGAAAAGTCAAGTTGATCCTCGGCTCTACGGGTTTTGCCGTTTTGGTCAGGCAGTGCTGCCAGTATTTCTGGGTAGTTCCGGCCATTAACAATAGAGAGCCTGACACCAGGTCAAACGTGTAAGGTTGAATGTCTTTTTGGTATTTGTGGCGCAGCCGGAATCGCCGTGTCGCTCCCAGGTTGAATGAGGCAATCACCGGGTTTTCTCCCAGCTCGGGTTCATCGTCACTGTGCCAGCCATTGCTGTCCTGGCCACTGCGATAAAGGTTGATTAATACCGAGTTAAAGTGATGGCAACAGATTGTTTCGACCTGCTGTTTAATGGCGGTGACGGTCTGGCTCCATGGCTGTGGAGCAAGCGCCAGGCCTGAATACTGATAGTGTGCGTCAGGATCCCCCATCCACACCTGAAGCCTGGGAACCGGCACGGTTTTACCGTAAATGGTTATCTGATCCTGTTGCCAGGGCAGTGTTGAATAGAGTTCCGAGTATAACTGCCAGCCAGTGGGTTCGGGGATTATCTGAGGCCATAAAAGCAGGTGGGCATCGGGAGGGGTGTATATTTCCGGAAGTGTGGTAACGGCGCTGAATGTATCCATGTTCGGGCTCCTGACAACTGATTGAGCACCTTTATATGTTCAGCATTTGACAGAGACTTGTTACGGTCGCTTCCCGCTTCCCGCTTCCCGCAAAAGCACAAGCGCCCTGTCTTTTTCGGGCAGCGGGTGGCGGGAAGCGGGCAGCGTTTATTGAAATGCCGAAGTTATTAAATGACAGTTCCCAAGTCAGTTTGCTGTAACAGAGCTTGAGACTAACTTATACGGTTAAAGCCCCGGAGCGTCGTAAGTCACCCAGTAGATCATTTCACCGGGGCAGTCGCTACCCAGAACATCAACCATAATATTATCAATTTTTAATTTCCCTATTTGTTCCAGCCACTGGTCATCGTCCAGTTTTTCTTCCAGTAACCAGCTGGGTACGGATTGACTGTCCGAGTTGTACCATGCCACAGGGAAACGCATGGTTTTGGGCAGACGACTGCGTTTTACGCTTAACGAGGCATCACAACGAACCACAAGGCTGTCTGCCACCTGCTGACGTTTACGAAGATATTTACTGGACTCTTTGGCAAATTTTTCTTCGTATGGACTCATCAGCTCTTCCTGCCGGCTTTCCAGACAATAGTCATAGGCGCGACTGACATCACTGTTCTTATAGCCCATGATGCCGCAGGCTTCGGTAACACGGTTTTTTATATCCTGGCTGAGTTCTTCGTACCAGGGCGCATTGGGACCAAGAACTCTTTGAGCTTCCAGTGTGGCCACAAAGATCAGATTTTCATCCGGTGTAAAGCAGGATGATACACCCTGTGTGTGAATCGGGGACTGAGTCGTTATAGACGGTTCCCGGCGTATAAGCTGCTCCCGGGTTCGTCTGGCGGCATCACAGAAGTCAGGGTGCTCTGCTGCAGGCCTGCTGGAAGTAGCATTCAACGAAGAATAAGCCAGAGTGTTTGCCGTCAGGTTAACGGACAACAATGAAAGAGCAGCAACAAAAGCTGTTTTGAGGACTATCGACATATTCGCTCCTTGAACACATCTTTTTGGGGTCCATTCCCAGACGACTGAAGGCGTCTGGATATGATTTATTCAATCATATATAACATGTTCGACAGGATAGCGGTAGGTTTGCTGAAGGGTTTGCTTTTGCTAAAGAGAGTCCTGCAAAATCTGTTTTTTTCCTGCCATGTGCCTTGTCGACCAGTTTTTTATGCCCCAGGACAGGATCTCTTCAACGGAGTTCATTAACAGGTCTGGCTCCGGCTTCAGGCCAAATGCCCTCAATGCTTTGATAATAAGTGGACGGGGGTCGTTCAGTGGTATGGCGGGCGCATGGTTCTGCTTACTGAGTTTATTGCCATTGTTCTGGGTAATCACCGGAACATGGGCATAGACAGGGTGCGGATAATGTAACTGGCTTTGCAGATAGAGCTGTCTCGGGGTTGAATCCAGAATGTCTACGCCCCTGACAATATGAGTGACCCCTTGAAAGTGGTCGTCAACGCAAACGGCCAGCTGGTAAGCGTACAGCCCATCCTTGCGCCTGAGAACAAAATCGCCAAGCGAGCTTAAATCAAACGACTGATCACCCTGAATGCGATCCTGAAATTGCATGACCTGGTTACTGCATAACAGCCTGAGGCCATGGGGCTGGCTGGGGATCACACGCTGATGTCGACAATAACCGGGATAAACACCGTTCAAACCGGCAAGTTTCTTGCGGGTACAGGTGCATGGATACAGTTTCTCAGCACGGAGCAGAGTGTCCAGTACTTCATCATAAGCTTCGCTGCGATCACTCTGAAAAAGTACGCTGTCATCCCAATGCAGGCCATAAACGTCCAGAGCCTTGAGAATAAGGTCAGCGGCTTTGGGATGTTCCCTTGGTGGGTCAATGTCTTCCATGCGCACAAGCCATTTTCCACGATGGGCGTGGGCATCCAGGTAACTGGCCAGGGCCGCAACCAGAGAGCCAAAGTGCAGAGGGCCGGAAGGGGAAGGCGCAAAACGTCCAACGTAGGAGGGAGTGCTCAGTGTGTCGCCCATAGGGAGTGGTTATCAATCAGTCGAGAATGAATCAGTCTGCGATACTCATGGTGCCACAGCCTGATTCATCATCCGGGTACATCAGTTACCCAGTTGTCTTTCCTTGATCTCGGCCAGTGTCTTACAGTCGATACACAGTGTCGCAGTGGGGCGGGCTTCCAGACGACGAATGCCTATTTCTACGCCACAGCTGTCACAGTAACCGTAATCGTCTTCTTCGATCCGGGACAGTGTATCGTTAATTTTCTTGATCAGTTTCCGTTCACGGTCACGGGTTCTCAGTTCAAGGCTGAACTCTTCTTCCTGACTGGCACGGTCTGCTGGATCAGGGAAGTTTGCGGCCTCATCCTGCATATGGTTTACCGTACGATCCACTTCTTCCATCAGCTCCTGCTTCCAGTTCTGCAGGATCCCGGTGAAGTGAGCGATCTGTTGCTCATTCATGTACTCTTCCCCATCCTTTTCCTGGTAGGGGGTATACGATTTGAGCAGATTGCCTGTATCCGCGTTTTTCTGTGCTGACATGATTACAGCCTCACCACCTTCTATTCATGAGCCAGGGGATCTCGCAAGAATCCTGGATCTCTCCATTTAGAGGCGCTCGCGTTCTGCCTGTTGACAGCAGCCTCTGCGATCCCTCAGTTACCGCCGGTAAGCCGGCTCCCTGAAAGCCAAGGTCAACACCATGGGTGCCTGGCGAGAACAAAAGCGCCTGGCACTTGCCTCTTGCCTTCCTTAAAGAAGCGGAGAAACTACCAAAACACATGACAAGACGCCATAAAAAAATGTCATCCGCTTTCTGACATTGACCAAAACCTGTCCTCAGGTCAACTGATATTATTCTCTGAACCGGTGATCCAACAGATTCAGAGCCTGTCAGCCCTACAGGGACAGGAATGATTAATCGGCATCTTGGAATTCTATTTTAGAATAGCAATAAGTGAATTAATGAAATTAAGCAATGGGATTCTGTAATGAAATACGATAGCCGCCTATCTGAGGCCCGCCTGATAAAAAGATATAAACGCTTCATGGCCGATGTTGAGCTGGCCGATGGCTCACTGATTACCCTCCATTGCCCGAATACCGGCTCCATGAAAAACTGCCTCTACCCGGGTTATCGGGTATGGTATTCCGACTCAGGAAATCCCCGGCGTAAATATCCCTGTACCTGGGAGCAGGCTGAGATTCCGGTGGTGTTTAACGGCGAAGAACGCCTGACTCTGGCGGGGCTGAATACCGGACGGGCCAATGCCCTGGTTGAGGAGCTTCTGTTATCGGGTCAGGTTTCAGAGCTGGCTGGTTACCAGACTCACCGTCGTGAGGTTCGTTATGGTGAAGAAAACAGCCGTATTGATTTGCTGTTGCAGCAGGAAGGCCTGCCCGACTGTTATGTGGAAGTAAAAAGTGTCACGCTGGCAATGGGGAATGGCCTTGGCCTGTTCCCGGATGCCGTCACCAGCCGCGGCACAAAACATCTGCGGGAACTTACCCAAATGGTGGCTGATGGTCATCGGTCCGTGTTGTTTTTCTGCGTCCAGCATACCGGTATTGACCATGTGGCTGCGGCAAAAGCCATTGATCCGGTCTATGCAGAAAAACTGCAAAAGGCGGCTGCCGCTGGCGTGGAGGTGATGGCCTGGGGGGCAGACATGTCGCCGGAGAGTATTGGGTTGGTCAGGCGGTTACCTGTTCTGGTCTGAATTGCTGCCTGTGTTCGCTTGTCGTCTGGCAGCTGAAAATCTTTTGGGTATATGACCACTGCCTTATTAGACCAATTTGCTGCTGTCGCCGCACGATTGCATGGATGCAGTAGCCAGAGCAACGCAGTTGCCGAGCAGGGTAGTCTATTTCCAGACAGCTCCCAGAGCGGCTCCGGCTCACCCTACAATGGCAGCAGGCGATCGACATACTCCATAGCTGGAGGATTAAGCGGCAGTAACCTGATCGCCTCCTTCATTGGCAGCCCGTTGTCAGGCAGACACTTGACCAACCGACCCCGGATGCTGGCCCGGCAGTAGAATTGGAGAGAGTGAGGTACAGACATGAAATTCTGGATGGCTTCTTCTATGGCTTCTGCCCTTGCACATTGACAGGCTGTCCGTCCATTCCAGTCTTTGAATTTCGGGTCAGCCCCGTTCGCCAGCAGAGTCTTGACAATATCTTGGTGACCGGCCTCGGCTGCCCTGTGCAGCAGGGTTTTATGGTAAAAATCGGGAATATTCGGGTCAGCCCCGTTGACCAGTGCCGCCTCAACTTGATCTTTCCATCCTTCATAGACAAGTTTCGGTAACAGGCTGTTCCAGTCGGGCTGATGGGTTACAGGTAACAGGATTCTATATACACCCGGGTCTTCACTGGCAAGTGCAGATGTCAAGGCTTTCCGCCCAGTCCCGTCCTTGAGGTTCGGGTCAGCCCCTTTGCTCAGCAGGGTCCTGACCATAAGACGGTGACCAACGGCAGCTGCCCGGTGCAGGGGGGTGTAATGATCACTGTCGGGAGTATTTGGGTTAGCCCCGTTGTCCAGCAGGGTCTCGACAATAGCATGGTGGCCAGCAGTCGCTGCTCCTCCTAAAGGTGTATCACCATCACTGTCCTGGATATTCGGGTTAGCCCCCCTGGCCAGTGCCGCCTCAACCTGATCCTTCCACCCTGAGCGGGAAAATGCCTGAAGCAGGCTGTTCCAGTCCGGCTGATGAGTTTCAGGTAGCAGTGTATCGTACACAACGCGATGACGGTTGCCAGCTGCACATTGCAAAGGTGTCCATCCATTGTCGTCCTTGAGGTCCGCATCAGCCCCATTGGCCAGCAGGAGCTCGACCGTAGCATGGTGACCTTCGAGAGCTGCATAATGCAACGGAGTCTTTTCACTAATGTCTTTGAGGTTTGGGTCAGCCCGGTAGGTCAGCAGGGTCTCGGCAATAACATGGTGACCAGCGATAACTGCCCGGTGCAGCGGGGTTTCATTGTTCTTTCCGGGAATATCCGGGGCAGCCCCCTTGTCCAGCAGGGTCTCGGCAATAACATGGTGACCAGCGTTAACTGCCCGGAGTAGCGGGGTTTCATTGTTATTTCCGGGAATATCCGGGTCAGCCCCGTTGTCCAGCAGGGTTCTGACCATGGCATGGTCGCCACAGGCAACTGCATGTTCCAGTGAATTCATGACCTGCTCCGACTCTGAAAAATCAGGTTTGCTACGTCGATATATTACCTTCCTGACCCTGGTTATTCGGATGTTGCGTCCAGTTCAGGTAAGGCTTGCCGGTTTGCTGCCTGACCATGGTAATACAGTTATCCACTGGGCAGGTGATCTGGCAGAGGTTGCAACCCACACAGGCCTCCTCGATCACATCAAATCGGCGCTGGGATGACTGTTTTATCGGTGTCATGGCAATGGCCTGGTGGGCAGCATCTTCACAGGCCGCATAGCATCGGCCGCATTGGATACAGCTGTCCTGATCAATGTGGGCAATGGTCTTGTAATTCAGGTCCAGGTATTTCCAGTCAGTCAGATTGGGGACGGCAGCGCCTCGAAAGCTGTCCAGGGTCGGATAGTGTTTGCGGTCCATCCACCGGGACAGGCCATCAATCATGTCCTGTACAATCTTGAAACCGTTCAGCATGGCGGCGGTACAAACCTGAACGGTGCCCGCCCCTAAAGCCATAAATTCGGCAGCATCCCGCCAGGTACTGATACCGCCAATGGCCGAGATGGGCAGGCTGGCAGTGTCCGGGCTGCGGGCAATCTGCCCGACCATATTCAGGGCGATGGGTTTCACCGCTTCGCCACAATAGCCACCACTGGTGAACTTATCGTTGACGGCGTGGTACCCCACCATTCGATCCAGGTCAATACCGGTAATGGAGTTGATGGTATTGATCAGTGATACAGCATCAGCGCCACCGGCCTGGGCCGCTGCAGCCGCCACCACGATATTGGTGATATTGGGCGTGAGTTTAACGACAACGGGCAGGTTGCTGTGTTGCTTGCACCAGCGGGTAACCATTTCAATATAGTCCGGCACCTGACCGACCGCTGAACCCATTCCCCGTTCCGGCATACCGTGGGGACAGCCAAAATTCAGCTCCACACCATCACAGCCAGTCTCCGCTACTTGGCTGAGGATGGCTTGCCAGCTTGCCTCTTTGCAGGGCACCATCAGCGAGACCAGCAGTGCCCGGTCCGGCCAGTCTTTTTTGGTCTGGCGTATTTCATCCAGATTCACCTGCAGCGGGCGATCGGTGATCAATTCGATATTGTTAAACCCGATCACGTCACCACGGGTATTCCTGTGGCAGGAATATCGGGAACAGACATTAACCGGTGCCGGGTCTTCACCCAGGGTTTTCCAGACCGCACCACCCCAGCCAGCCTCAAATGCGCGATAGACATTGTAGGCTTTATCCGTCGGTGGCGCAGAAGCCAGCCAGAACGGGTTGGGGGAACGAATACCGAGAAAGTTACTGGTTAAATCAGCCATTATCTTTACCTCTCAGCAGGTATTGCCTTTAAGTATTGATGGATGGCCCGGGCCGCCCGTTTACCATGCTCAACCGCATGGACGGTCAGGTCTTCTCCTTTATCAATGCAGTCTCCACCGGCCCAGACATTAACCAGTGACGTACGAAATTGGTCGTCTGTTACTATGCGGTTGTCTTTTATCGCCGGGCTGTCACTGGTATTGGCAAATGAATCCACCAGCAAATGCTGGCCAATGGCCTTGTAGAGTGTGTCTGCCGGTAAGGTGGTCAGCTCACCGGTACCCTGTAATTGGCCGCTGGAATCGATCACAGTCTTTTCCAGCTGAATGGCGGTGATGCAGCCACCTTCAGTCTCCAGCGCTGAAGGCTGAACCCAGGTGAGGATTCGCACGCCATTATCCAGGGCGAAAGCCTGTTCATGGCCGGTTGCTGACATCTGTTCACGGCCGCGACGATAGGCAATGGTGACATCTTCTGCCCCCAGTCGTTTGCTTTGGCAGGCAATATCGATAGCGGTATTGCCCCCGCCAATAACCACTATACGTCGGCCGACAGGCAGTTGGCTCAGGTCATGACACTGACGAAGGATGGATATAGCGGGCAGGGCATCCTCAACGCCTTCTGCTGCTTCACCAGGAAGGCCTAATGAGTGGCAGCCGCCCAACCCGAGCCCGAGAAACACCCCGTCAAACTGCGCTCGCAGTTGATCCAGGCTGAGATTTTGCCCAAGCTGGCAGCCATATTCCGGACAGATACCACCAATTTCCATAATGAAGTCCACTTCCTGCCGGGCATAGCTATCCACCAGTTTGTAATAGGCGATGCCGAACTCATTCAGGCCTCCGGGCTTTTCCCGGGCATCAAACAAGGTAATGTTGTGGCCTTGGCGGGCCAGATAATGCGCACAGGAGAGTCCTGCCGGGCCGGCACCCACAACAGCAATGGTTTTTCCTGTTTCAGGCAGACGGGTAAATGGATGGTCACCTGACTGCCGGTTATCGATGGCGTAGCGCTGCAGCAGACCGATCTTCACCGGACGGCACTCTGGCTGATGATTTCTGACACAGGCCTGTTCGCAGAGAACCTCGGTTGGGCAGACCCGGGCACAGCTTCCTCCGAGGATATTGGCATCCAGAATGGCCTGTGCGGCACCATCAATATTGTCGGTGGCGATACGGTTGATAAAGGAGGGAATATTGATACCAGTGGGACAGGCCGGGATACAGGGTGCCGCTTCGCAGTAGAGGCAGCGGCTGGCTTCAATATGAGCCTGGTAATCACTGAGGGCAGGTTTGATATCGGCAAAGTTGCGACGGTACTCTTCTGCTGGAAGCCTGCCACTGTGGATATCGGGTCTATTCATGGCGGTTAATCCTCATCAAGTGTAAGAAGACTAGCAGTCAGAATTCATTCGGAAAGCATGCCGGTATATGACTATATCTGGCCGTGTAAGACGAATTTATAATCTACAATCAAATAACCCTTTTTCTGCGTAGATTCGTTAATGCTGCTCTATATTCTCGACCTTTTTGGTACTGCGGTATTTGCCATCAGCGGTGTCTGGCTGGCCTGCCGGAAAGACATGGATCTGTTTGGTGCAATGGTGCTTGCCTTTGTGACTGCCGTCGGGGGCGGAACTATTCGAGACGTTTTACTCTCCTCTACGCCCGTCTTCTGGATACAAGATACCCTCTACCTGCTGGTTATTCTGGCTACCACGCTGTTTGCTATTGTGGTTCGCCAATGGCATGAGCGCAGCAAGTGGATTCTTCAGGTTTCCGACGCCCTGGGGCTGGCGGTCTTTGTGGTCATCGGTGTGACCAAGTCCTTGTCATTTGGTGTAGAGCCAATGGTCGCTGTGATGATGGGGGTATTAACCGGCTGTGGTGGTGGTGCCATTCGGGATATGCTGGCCGGTGAGATTCCCATGGTACTGAGAAAGGAGATCTACGCATCCGCTGCCATGGCAGGAGGCGCGGTGTTCATATTGCTGGAGCCATTGCTCAATAACATAAACCACACGTCAATTGTTGCAGCTGCAGTTGTTCTTCTTCTCAGGTTGATGGCGGTGTATAAGGGGTTGTCGTTGCCGAGATTTGGGTTGCCTGTGTAGGGGGGGGGTTGGGGCAGCTTCTGCATTTCTACAGACGTTGTCCGTTGCCCGTAAAAGCTGGGACCGCTTGCGCTTTTGCGGGGAACGGGAGGCGGGTAACGGGCGGCGACCCTCAGATATCAGAACCCCCAATACTTCCTGACGATTTCAAGATAATTGGGCCAGTCTTTTTCCAAATACCCCTTCAGAAAATCCACTCTTTGCTCTGCTTTTTCCAGTAATCTTTTCGGATGTCTTATGTAGGCAGGCTGGTCTTCATCCTGAAAAGTGTCATACCCTTCAAGGCCCAGCGTTTTGTGACAATCCATGATGAACTGGCCATTGAGATTATTGTTCTGGTCCACTTCAACACAGCCGGAACGGACGGTATCCAGATAGGACATGGCGATTTTCTTTTCAGTTTCTTCCGGGCCAACGTACAACTCGGATTTGGGAAGGTAGGCATAAATCTCCGCGTCATTATGGGTTCCGAAAACCTTATTTCTGTGATCCTCACGGTAAAATGAGACTTTGTCTTTGGCTATTTTTACCCGATTGTACGACCCTTCCCGCAGGTCAAACGCTGGCAGGTCTTTGATTTTCACACCAAAGAGTAAGCCATTAACGGAATCTCCGGGGGATACTTCAATATTCAGTGCTCTCTGTGAAGCTTTTGCTATCCAGAGATTCCACTTTCTGGCCATGTCATGAACCTTCACCGGCAGGTACTCGGCACCTTCGGCGTCTGCTGCGGTAGCGGTGCGGGCAAGCGTAGACATCAGGCTGCCGTAGCCAAATATCCAGACTGTGTCATTGTCAGCTGCCAGGGTCAGGTTGCTGGTCATCAGGGATAACAGTAGCGTAAAAAGAGTGTGTCTGGTCGATCTCATGGAAATAATCTGCCTTGTTAATTATTGCTCTAAAAGATTTTTTACCGTCCCAAGATTAGCTGATCGACGGGATAGATCACTAACAACCCCGTTAGCGTCAGTAACGGGAAATGGCAGTTTTGAATTTGTCAGTGTTTCTGTCTGGCAGCATCAGCTCTCGGCATCGTGTTGCCCGAGAGCCCAGAGGATATGCTCCTGAACCAGCGCTGATGGGTATTCCAGGCGACTTTTCAGAGCTTTAATGATGGCGTCATTGCCCGGAGCATTGCCCAGTGCCACGGCGATGTTACGCAGCCAACTTTCATAGCCCGCCCTGCGGATAGGCGAGCCGGCGGTTCGTTCCAGAAACTGTTCTTCGCTCCAGTGGAAAAGATCCACCAGATCACTGTCGTCCAGATGATGACGAGGTTGAAAGTCCGGCTCCCGGGTTGGCTTGGCAAAACGGTTCCAGGGGCAGGCCAGCTGACAGTCATCACAGCCATAGATACGATTGCCCATCAGGGGGCGCAGTTCTTCAGGAATGGGGCCTTTGTTTTCGATGGTCAGGTAAGAGATACAGCGACGGGCATCAACCTTATAGGGAGCCACAATGGCCCGGGTTGGGCATTTGTCCATGCAGGAGGTACAGCGTCCGCAGTGATTATTCTCGTAAGGTTTATCTAAAGGCAGCGGGAGGTTGGTGAACAGTTCGCCAAGAAAGAAAAATGAACCAGCCTGACGGTTCAGTATCAGTGAGTGCTTGCCCATCCAGCCAAGCCCTGCCTGTTGCGCCAATGGGCGCTCCATCACCGGCGCACTGTCGACAAAGGCACGATAGCCATGTTCACCAACGGCTGCTTCAATCTGCCTGCCCAGTTGGGTGAGCCGTTTGCGGATTAACTTATGGTAGTCCCGGCCCAGGGCATAGCGGGAGACATAGGCTTTTTCCGGTTCGTTGAGCAGTTTGACGGTTTCAGTATCCGCTGGCAGGTAATCCATGCGTGCAGAAATCACTCTTAATGTGCCAGGGTGGAGTTGCTCCGGGTGTGCCCGCAGCTCCCGGTGTTGGGCCATATAGGCCATATCGCCGTGATATCCTTTAGCCAGCCAGGCTTGGAGATGCTCAAGATCATGGTCAGGTATTCTGGCTTCGGTAATGCCAATCGCCTGAAAGCCAAGCTCTCTGGCCCAGGTGTGAATTTTTTCAACGAGTTTTTCCATTTCCGGTGCTGGCGATGAGTCCGTCAATGTGGTTAAAGTGAATGGTAAAGATAACGGTTCAGACACTGAATCGGTTCAATTCTTTATAGCAGGTCGTTTATTGCAGATCATTTGGCACAGTTTGAATGCAAAATACAATCTCTATTGTATCATCGCGGGCATGCTTATGAATAAGAGCTTACCAGAGTCTCTCTACACAGCTGAGCAGGTTCGGCAACTGGATCATGTGGCCATCCACCAGCAAGGCATCCCGGGTTTTGAGCTGATGACCAGAGCGGCCCGAACGGTGTTATCGACGATTGTCCGCTACTGGCCAGAAGCCGGGACCCTGCTGGTATTGTGTGGGGCTGGCAACAATGGCGGCGATGGCTATATGGTTGCCAAACTGGCAAAAGAGGGGGGACTGGGGGTTTCGGTACTGACTGTTAAAAATCCGGCAGAGCTTAAAGGCGATGCCCTGACTGCCTGGCAGGCCTGCGTGGAGGCTGGCGTGGTTATTCGACCTTACGACAGTGAGCAGTCCCTGGGTGCGGATGTGGTTGTCGATGCCATGCTCGGTACCGGGCTTTCCGGTCAGGTGCGGGGCGACTATCGGGATGCCATCAAACGGCTGAATCATCTTGAAAGTCCGGTGTGTGCCGTGGATATTCCGTCGGGTCTCTGTGCTGATACTGGAGTTCCATTGGGAGCGGCAGTCAAGGCCAAAGTTACCGTCTCTTTTATTGGGCTGAAGCGGGGGCTGATGACAGGTTTTGGACCAGAGTACTGTGGCGAGCTGGTCTTTAACGACCTGGGCGTGCCTGAAGCGGTCTATCAAACCGTTCCTTCTGACTGTCGACGAATTTCTCCGGGGCAGTTTCGTGGCTGGCTGTCACCCAGAAGCCGTGTCGCCCATAAAGGTGATTTTGGGCATGTGCTGCTTATCGGTGGTAACAAAGGGATGCCGGGAGCGATCATCATGGCTGCTGAGTCCGCCATCCACTGTGGTGCTGGCCGTGTTACGGTGGTTACCCGAAAGCGACACCTTGCTGCGTTGGCTGTTCGCTGTCCAGAGGTGATGGGGGTGTCGGTATCTGTAAACAGCCGATCAGGTCTTGATGCTCTCGCTGAAGGAAAGAATGCCATGGTTATCGGTCCCGGCCTGGGCAGAGATGACTGGGGGCTGAAGCTGTTGAAGGATGCCCTGGCGGTGGAGTGCCCGGTGGTGCTGGATGCCGATGCACTGAACCTGATATCGGATCATCCACAATTGCTAAATGGACGAAAGTCTCCGATTATTTTCACCCCTCATCCTGGGGAGCTGGCCCGTCTATCGGGTTTGGATATTCCAACGATTCAGAACAATCGATTTGCTGCCCTGGTAGACAGCCATCGACAATTAACCGCTTTTATTGGCGAGCATGCAGCACAGAGGCAACGGGATATTGTCCTGCTACTGAAAGGGGCGGGAACGCTGATTTTTGCTGGCCAGAACACTGCGCTGTGCCCTGATGGCAACCCGGGTATGGCGGTGGCCGGTATGGGAGATGTGCTCAGTGGCGTTATTGGCGCACTGCTCGCACAGGGGCTGGAACCTTTCAAGGCTGCCCAAATGGCGGCCTGGCTGCATGCATCTGCCGCGGATGAGGTGGTTGCCAGTCAGGGTCAAACTGGCTTACGGGCAACGGAGTTGATTCCGGTGATTCGACAACGATTGAATTTTATTATTGGTCATTAAGGGTCAGGCATTGGTAACTGGCTGTGGAAAGGCTTATGCAAGGCAGATATGAACTGCTGATAGAAAATGAAGACGCCATGGTGGTTCTGGGGGGGCATCTGGCAGAAGCCCTGGGTGACCGGGGAATGGTTTTTCTGCACGGTGATCTTGGCGCGGGTAAAACCACGTTCTGCAGGGGAGTCCTTCGGCATCTCGGTCATCAGGGCGCCGTAAAGAGCCCGACCTATACGCTGGTGGAGCCTTACGAGGTCAATAACCACAAGGTTTACCATTTTGATCTTTATCGCCTTGCCGATCCTGAGGAGTTGGAGTTTATTGGCGGCCGGGACTATTTCAGTGAAGCGGCGCTTTGTCTGGTTGAATGGCCATCCCGCGGACAGGGGGAATTGCCAGAGGCTGACCTGGACATTACTTTTGTCTATCATTTTTTTGACAAGGGTGCTGATAAGAGCGCTGACAAGAGTGATTTGCCTGGAAGGAAAGCGACGATTGTCGCAGGTACTGATAAAGGGATGAGAGCGCTGGAAACCATAATAGCGCTTCAGGGGGGCGGATGAGTCAGGGAACAGGGATTGTTCGCCGGGGCCTGGCTATGCTTTGCATAAAAAAATGGGCAGCAATACTGACCGGTAAAAAAGCCCCCGCTTCAAATGAAGTTACCCCGGTATTTTCAGGGGGGAGACGCCATTTCGTCAAACAGCTGGGTATTCTGGCAGTGGGGCTTTCCACCCTGAAGGCCCAGGTAGCCGAAGCGGTCTATAAGCTGATTAAAAATGTCAGACTCTGGCGGTCACCGGATAAAACACGACTTGTGTTCGATGTATCCGATGCGGTTAAGCACAACAAATTCCATCTGAGTAACCCCAGCCGACTGGTTATTGATGTTGGTGGCGCCCGGCTCAATGGTTCATTCGGTAGCCTGCAGCTGAAAGATACGCCGATTAAAAAGATCCGCCATGGCACCCGTAATCAGCATGACTTGCGCATCGTGCTGGATCTCAGTGAAAAGGTGTCCAGCAACAGTTTTCTGCTTAAACCCAATGCGACGTATGGCCACCGTCTGGTAGTTGACCTGTTTGATGATCAGGGCAGCAAGCCAAAGCCAGTGGTAAAACCGAAACCCGCTGGTTATCGGGATATTGTCGTGGCGATAGATGCAGGCCACGGTGGAGAAGACCCGGGAGCCATTGGCTACGGTGGTGGTTATGAGAAGCATGTAACCCTGGCGATAGCAAAAGAGCTGGCAGCCCTGCTGGGTAGAGAAAAGGGGTTCCGGCCTGTTCTGGTTCGCACGGGTGATTATTATATTGATCTTCGTCGTCGTACCGGGATTGCCCGGGACAATAACGCCGATCTGTTTATCTCCATTCATGCGGATGGCTTTAAGGATCGTCGTGCCAAAGGGGCGTCTGTTTATGCCCTGTCACGCAGTGGTGCTACCTCGGAAACTGCCCGCTGGCTGGCCCAGAAAGAGAACGCATCGGATCAGATTGGCGGTGAAGATGGTATTTCCCTGGGAGATAAGGACGATATTCTGGCCGGAGTTCTGCTGGATCTGTCCATGACCTCAACACTATCGTCCAGTCTGGAAGTGGGTAATAAAGTGCTGGCCAATATGGGGCAGATTAACCAGCTTCATAAAAAACAGGTGGAGCAGGCCGGTTTTGTGGTGCTGAAATCGCCGGATATTCCATCCATTCTGATTGAAACCGGGTTTATCACCAATCCTGAAGAGGCGAGAAAACTGAAGAGCAGCAGTCATCAGAGAGCGATGGCAACAGCCATTTTCAATGGTGCCAGAAGTTGGTTCTACCAGAAGCCGCCACCCGACACACTGGTAGCCAAGTGGAAACAGGAAGGTACCCTTAATACCCGGCCATCACGGTATGTGATCAAGCCCGGGGATACGCTGTCAGAGATTGCCGATCAGTTTGATATCAGCATGAATGACCTGAAACGTGCGAACCGGCTATCCAGCGCCAATACCATTCGTGTGGGCCAGGTGCTTCAGATTCCTGATTGAGCTTGAGCAAGAATTTCAACAAACGCCTGCCGTTGCTCGCCCAGTCGGTTTAACAGGTATTCAAACCTGGAATCGGAGGTGCCAGTGCTTTTACCATCAGCCCTGGTCCCTCTGGCAATAGAGGGATCATTCAGGTGGCACTCCCTTATATGCCCCCTTTTTGCACACTGCGTGATTGGGATTATTACGAGGGCGCTTTTTCTGGGGTTCTTTTTGGAGTTCTTTTTGGCGCTTTGCGTGAGCGCGATTATTAGGGTAGCGCTCCAATTCCCGCTTCCTTCGGCGTTCAGCGTAAATGGGGTCATTCTTGTGGCGATCCCTTGAGCGCTTCTTCGCTTTGTCTGCGTAACCGGGTTCATTCTTGTAGCGCTCTCTCTTGCGCGCCCTCAGCGACTCTGCATAATCGGGATTATTCCGGTAGTGCTCCCTTCTGCGCTTCCTCTCGCGCTCTAGATAAGCAGGATCTTTGCGACGCTCCCTCATGCGCGCCCTCTGGCGCTCCCTCTGGCGCTCTTGATAAGCAGGATCTTTGCGAAGCTCCCTCATGCGCGCCCTCCGACGCTCATTTTTGTGTTCTGCGTCACCGGGATCTTTGTGAAGCTTCTTCGGGCGCTCAATTTTTGCAGAGTTACCATCTACCGACTTTTCTACCGGGGGCGTTTGTTTATCACTTGTCGTTTGATTCAGGTTTAGCGGGTTAACTACCGTAACCGGTTGTAAATCTTGTGGGCTGGAGGGGACGACTTGTGGGCTGGAGAGTACGACTTGTGGGCTGGAAGGTACGAAGGGAAGATGGGTTAACCGATAATCTGGATTCGCAGGACTTGCTGGTGTTGGCTCACTGACTCCAGCCGCACTTTCTGGTAAGGAAACCTGCTGAATAAATGGGATATTCAGCATTGTAGATCGCATATCGTTCACAGGTTCATTGCCAGAATTCCAGGGTATATCTCTATCAATAACCGTTTTTTGCATGTCAGGAGCATCAGTACCGAAAAAGCCTGTTGTATCGGTTAGGGATTCAATACCATATTCATTCAATAAATTAAGAGAATAATCGTCACTGTCGGATGCTTTTGATTGGTTATGGTATACCGGAAGAGGCATGCCCAATGCCTTAACCGATATGCCCTGGTACATCGGTGGTTGTCCACTGGAATCCGGTTCATACGTTTGTTCTAACAAATTTGGTGACCCTGAATAAAGATCGTAAAAGGCAATGTCGAATGAAGGCAGTTTATTTGGAAGATTCATTGAATTATAAGATTATTGAATTCTACCTTCAGACTGCTCCTTCTTTTAAAAGTTCCGCTCTTTAACTTATGTCAAACAATCATCCAGCCGGAAGGGCATATATCTATAAATATCAGGAATAGGTGATGCCTGAATCAGCAAGCAGGATTTTTGCCAAGGGTGAAACAGGGACGTTATTGTTGAGGGCACCGGCGCAAGCGGTCAACCACCGGCTCAGTGACCAATGGCTTTGATCACTTTTGATTCACCGCTGCCAACTGGCTGAAAAAAGCCTTGAAGGCCTGTTGGTGCTGGTTCAGCCATTGACTGTCCACCTGCCCGGAGCTGCACCAGTAATCCCTGAGTGCCTGCCATTCTGATCGCTTGTCCCAATGGATGCGCCCACCCAGACTTTGCCGACACGCCTCGTCCGCCAGTGCGAATACCTGTTTTTTGCTGGTGGGGCAGGGTGCATCAGCGGCGATCAGTTTGAACCGGGCCATGATGTCTTTCAGGTCCTGTGGCGTCAGCTCATAGTCTGTGGATACCAGTTTTCCGTACTCTGCCAGCAGCGGTTCCGTGAACCAGTGCTGAAGCCGTTGTTGCAGATGCTGCTGTAGCTGCGATGTTGGCTCAGACGGATGGTACTGGGTAATGGCTGTCAGCTGGTGGTTCAGGACCATGGCTTGCTGATGCACCGGTATCCCCTGGTAGTGGCGGTTACCGCCTGAGACCAGCAGGGCATCGTAAAGCAGACGCAGGCGATGGCCATGGTGGGGGCCATGGTAGTGAAGGTGGTTATCGGTGCCGTCCTGTAGTGGTAAATGATCAGCCTCCAGAGCCTCTTCGGGGCATATTGAGTGGATAATGGTGGCCATCTTTGCCAGGCCGCGGGCTGAGGGTCTGCCGAAAGTGGCGGGCAGAAGGTCGGCCAGGGCCGGTACCATATAACGGGCTAACGGCCAGAAGTTATCTGTCAGGTCCTGCGGGTGCTTCAGGGCAGGCATGGTGTTCAGGATGGCAATAATGCCATCGCTACCAATCCCTGCCATGGGATCCGGAAATAAGGCGCTGATCTGTGCTTTGACAAAACTGTAAATGGTCGTATTACCCCGCACCGGATGGGCCAGTAATTTGTTCAGGGCCTTGCGGCAGTGAAAGGAATCCAGGGTCTCGGCACGATCCAGACGCTGTTCAATGTGGAGCTGAGTCTCAAGCAGTGTCAGAAACTCAGAAGGCGCCTGAACCAGAAGTACCGGATAGCTTTTGTCCGGACTCAGGGGCAGTGTCCGGATGCGGTGCAAAAGGCGGGTTAATGGCCTGGTTGCATCGGTAATGCACAGCTGGCCAAATTCGCTGGCTATCTTATGAAAGGTATCGGTCTGTTGCAGGGTGTTTCCCTGAGCTGATAGATCGCTGAAAATAGCGTCAAAATTATGGGTGTTGATCACCCCACAGGTTTTGTCCGGTATCACCGCTGTGTTGTCTGCTGTCTGTTTGAACGCCCTGATAGTCGCTGCCGGGGTGTGGTTCTGCTGCAAAACCAACGATGCCGGTAGTTCAACCCTTTCGCCATTGGCGATGAAATAGCCTTGCTCAAGAATGTCAGACAAATGTTGCCAGAACCGACTCTGTGCATCCGGTGGGTCCACCAGACAGATGGTCACAGGTTCTGGCTGGCTGCTGATCATCCCTGTCCGGAAATACTGTTCTCCATGACGGTTGATGGCCGGGTTGCCAAACAGGCTGGCAAAGACATCCTGGCTAGGGCAGTTAATCAGCAAACTCCCGGCTTCCGGAGGCTCAGTGCGGTGGCTTACAGACCATGAGGGAAAAACGGCCTTATGGGGGGAATGAGTGGAATTGAAGGTTGCTGAAGAGGGTTCATGCAAGGCAAATATCCGGCGCCAGAAATCCGGCCCGGGAGCGGCAGGCTGGCGTATTAAATCCTCTCTGGCCAGAATAACCCGGCTGACCATCGTGCCGATGGGCGCGCCATCCAGCCGGGGCGGACTCTCCAGCAGCTCATTCAATGAGGCCAGTTGCCTCGGCCTGAGGTTGTCACAATCGACAATCAGAGTGATGGGCACTGACTGATAAATAAGCCCGGGACGCTCGGTTTTTTTTCCGGGAACGGGATAGCAGTGGAGCCTTCTTAACGCGTGATGATCCAGGTCATCCGGATGTCGGATAATAGAGTCAATAAATACAGCTGATGGAATCTTTCCAGAAATAAACGGTCATATAAATAATTGCGAATAATAATATCAATGGCAGGTTTGTCAGTATTCAGGAGGTTTGTATGAACGTTGTTGGAAATAGCGAAGCAGGACATTTTTTTTCGGCTATCCGGAATGCAGCAGAGAAAGTCGTCCATTCTGATCCGTGTCAGGTTTGTTTTAACGGTTTACGATCTGTGAAAGTCTCCCTGGCAAGTGTTTTCTGCCCCGAGCCGCCGACAGATTACCCAGCGGACATGACTCAGCCGCTGCTGAATGGCTATGTGACTGACCAACCAGGTCCAAACCCTAAGTGGATACCGATAGAACAGACCTGGCAAAACCATCCTGATGAATCACCGGATATAGATTTTCTGGACCCGAAAACGTGTGGTGAGTTTTATGAGTCTTTCGCTTACCGGTCTTTGACGCCATTACCCGATGTTCGCTTTCCTGAAGATGTTCACTTTCCTGAAGAAGAGTGACAACGAGTGTTCCTGTGCCGGGCTGTCTGAAAAAGAAGCCCGTAGCCTGTCTTTTGTCGATAGAAACAGATCAACTTCATACCCTCAGACCTGAAAAAATGCAAAGCATCTCCTGCCTTTGGTGCCGATTGCTTCAGGTAGCTGATACAATCTGTCCTGAAGGTAACATTTGATGGTTAGCTACTTATAAACCGGGAAAGTTCCTCCCTGTATTTTTGGATCCAATGATTGACCATGAAACCCATTCGTCTCCTTGATAATCGACTGGCTAACCAGATCGCTGCCGGTGAAGTGGTGGAGCGTCCTGCTTCAGTAGTCAAAGAGCTGCTGGAAAACAGCATTGATGCCGGTGCCGGGCGGCTGACGGTTGAGGTGGAAAATGGTGGCGTCAAGTTGATTCGTATCCGTGATGATGGTCACGGTATACCCCAGGATGAGTTAGCCCTGGCGCTGTCCCGCCACGCTACCAGTAAGATATCCGAACTGGAAGATCTGGAAGGGGTCGCTACCCTTGGATTTCGTGGGGAGGCGCTGGCCTCCATCAGCTCCGTTTCCAGACTTACCCTGACGTCTAATGTGGCAGAGCAGGCATCAGGCTGGCAGGCCAGGGTGGAAGGAAGGGATATGGAAGCGCAGGTGATGCCTGCGCCGCACCCGGTAGGGACCACCATAGAAGTCAAGGACCTGTTCTTCAATACGCCGGCCCGTCGCAAGTTTCTCCGTACTGAAAAGACCGAATTTTCGCACCTTGAAGAGGTGGTTAAACGCCTGGCCCTGTCCCGCTTCGATGTGGGCTTTACCCTTCGCCATAACCAGCGCAGTGTCCATCAGCTTCGTCCGGCGGTGACTCAGGCAGAAAAAGATCGTCGGGTCGCTGCACTTTGCAGTCCTAAATTTATTGAAAATGCGGTCATTATTGATGTTGCAGCCTCTGGCCTGAAACTGTATGGCTGGGTGGGGCTGCCTACGTTCTCCAGGGCCAGCGCAGACCTGCAGTACTTTTTCGTCAATGGTCGTGTTATTCGGGATAAGCTGGTGGCTCACGCCGTTCGCCAGGCCTACCGTGATGTGCTCTACAATGGACGTCATCCGACGTTTGTACTCTACCTGGAGCTGGACCCGGCCATGGTGGATGTCAATGTTCATCCCACCAAGCATGAAGTCCGTTTTCGTGATGGCAGAACGGTCCATAACTTTCTGTTCAGCACATTAAATCGTGCCCTGGGGGAAGTTCGCCCGGAAGATCAGCTGCCTCCCACCGTATTAACCAATCCGCCCCAACCCCCGGCATCGGGTATTGATGCCGGTGAGTTTCAGGGACAGGAAACCATTCGGCTTGCAGCAGCCCCGGCAGCATCCGGGGCCGGGCACTATGCCAATGAAAGCCCGGGTGGTGGTGGCAACCATGAGCGGCGCCCTGCCATATCGGAAGCGCCATCGCCCGGCCAGGTTAAACGACAGATAGAAGCCTACAGCCAGCTTTACGCCAACTCTGCCGAGCAGGTGAATGCCAGTCAGGCCAGGGCGGTGGATGAAAATGCCGTACAGGAATCCAGCGTCGCATTTTCAGCCCAGGCAGCTGTTCAGCCGGTGCCGGAAAATGATGCCCTGACACCGCCTTTGGGGTATGCCATTGCCCAGCTGAAAGGGATATATATTCTCTCTGAAAATGACCAGGGGCTGATTCTGGTGGATATGCATGCTGCTCATGAACGGATTACCTATGAGCGAATGAAACAAGCCTATCAGCAGCAGGGGGTTCGTGCTCAGCCATTGTTGGTGCCTAAGTCGGTATCGGTCAGTGAGCGTGAGGCAGACTGTGCAGAAGAACACCGTGAATACTTCTCCCGCCTGGGACTGACACTGGAGCGGATGGGGCCGGAAACGCTGTTGGTGCGCCAGATACCGGTGATGCTGCACAATGCTGATGTTGAAAAGCTGTTGAGAGATGTACTCTCAGACTTGATGCAACACGGTACCAGCGACCGCATTGAAGCGCATATCAATGAAATACTGGCCACCATGGCCTGCCATGGGTCGGTGCGGGCCAACAGAAAACTGTCCATTGAAGAAATGAATGCCCTGCTTCGGGATATGGAACAGACCGAGCGCAGCGGACAATGTAACCATGGTCGTCCAACGTGGACCATGCTCACTATGGATCAATTGGATAAGTTGTTTTTGAGAGGTCGTTAGGGGGGGCCAATCAATTGGTTGCATGGACAGGTCTCCCGTTTCCCGTTTCCCGTTTCCAGAGGGAGCATATTTATTTCTCCGGGGGCTGATAACAGGGCGTGGTGAAACGGGTAAATTATACAAGGCAGGGGCTAATTTACGGTTTTTTTACTTTCAGCAATCCACTGAAGGAATCGTTCACGGGTGGTTTCATCTGCCTGGCTGTACCAGTACTGAAGCATGCTTTCACTCATTGATTGAGCCGCAGCTGGTGCTGGCATGGGGGATGGTTGGGCAACCTGGTATGAGGTACCTTGCGGGGTAGCTATATAAACGGTTCCGGCCATTTCACGAACAGCAGCCGGGTTATCTGACAGGTTAAACTTCTGGATATCCTCGACAGTGTCTGTGCCGATTAAAAGGCCGGATTTATTAAGAACGCTGAATTCAAAGGGAATCGTTTGGCCTTTTGCATTGGTAATTGAGAATTGAGCCTTTGGCGACTGTGACAGTTTATCGGTATCTCTTGCTGTTTTCAGTTTCGGAGCGTTGATGGTGTAGGCCTGATCGCCAGACAGGTCAAATGTCATGATATACGGGCTGGTGGTAAACATTTTGGTGTCACCGCCGTCTCTCACCAGTGTTTTCAGCTGAAATACCAGCTGGTGACGGCCATTGCCAAGAGAGAGATCTTTCTTGCTGATCAGGTTACCGGCATCTTTACCATCAACAACCAGCAGCTTTGTTTTCTCGGGCAGTACCAGTGTATTGTCAGCAATAACTGGCATGGCCAGAGTGGATACCAACAGAGCACCCAACAGACGACGTACAAACATAAGGCAGTGTTCTCCTATCAATAATCTATCAATAATCTATCGATTATAGGTCGGTACAACTACCGGTTCGTATTGTTGTTTTCCGAATTTTTGGTATTGAACCATGGTCGGCGGGTCACTTATTGATAACCAGAGCATGGCTAAACTGGATCAATTGGGCGCTGATTTCCAATTGGGGGTTGAGAAGGTTTATATTTGCTGTCAATAACATAAGTAGCAATGCTGTGGAACAGTTTAAGAGTCTCTTCGTGGTTCTGGTAACTTCCTTCTTTTTGTGCTTTTTCAATCCAGGTCCTTAAGTTACGCAGTTCGTCCAGACTATTCAGTTCTCTAATTTCCTTGAGTGCCAGACCTTCCGATATTTCTCCTGAGCGAAATCGGATAATCAGTCGGCCACAGGGTTGGTTTTGGATAGATTGTAAGAAATCCTCGGATGACAAACGCTGAAATCCATTGTGGGGGAGGGGATACTGATCCCTCACCCGGGCTGTCTTTGGTATGTATCTGCGTTCCTGGCCTTCGGATACCGCAGTAATAACCCGTGCACTATTATCAATCAGTGTTCTGGCTATTTTTTTATTCCAGTTGGCGCTTTTTTCCTGGACAACTCGGTGGAATGTGCCAAAGGCACTGTTAATTTCTTTATCAAGCAACTGTTGCAAGGCTGCATGTTTAAGGATGATGATAGCCGCCTCCTCATCACTCATCGCGCCAAAAGGCCCTTTGTTGAGAAGTTCACTTCGCTGCCTGGCCTCCTCCAGGCTATTGCCGATCTCTTCCATTGATTTTATGGACTGGAGCAAATGATCAACCATTGGTTCCATCTGTCGCTTGGCCAGCGAGCGCAGGGTACCCACTTCCTCTCGTCCAGTCCTTAACCGTTTTCCGAACAACTGTCTTGTATAGTCAGGCTGCTTTTTAACAATTTTGGCCATGCGCTTTTCATTAATTTTTGTATTTTTATGATCGACAGCCATTTCAACGAAAAAGAAAGCGACAAAACACAACGCTCCATCCAAAGTCACCTTGGGAGCTTCAGGGGTTATATCGATGGCATGGCCTCTTTTCACTGCTATCTTGAAAATTTTTATCAGGTTACCATATAACGTTCCCTTGGCCTGCCTATAGACAAACTCCTGGGTCATCCATTTCAAAATCCCGGCCGACTGATAAGCCGCAGTTAATTTTTGGGGTTCAATTGGAGTATTGTCTGGCGCTGGCTGATCTTCAGCGCCTGGGGTACGATTCATCCAGTGGGGAATGATTCGTTGCAGCCAATTATCGTGGCTTGTTTTTATTTGATAGCCGTGAATAGTTAACTGTTTATTTCTGGAAACGTGCTTGAACAGTTCTTCCCTTCTTTCAGGGGGCATGTCTTTGAATTTTGAATTCCACAGGTTTTCCAGATCCTTTATATACCGGTTTTCAAGAATGGTGCGACTGATAACTACATTTTCAATAAGTTTGTCAAAGAAAAATAAATTGGCTTTCAGCTTTTTTCTTTGCTCAAAATACAGTGTTTTTTCTTTCTCTAACGCAACAGACTCTGGAAGTGTCTTGTTTTCTTTTTCTGCCATATTTTTGAGTTTTATCGCTTGTTTTTCGAGCTCGGCATAAGCGTTGTATATATCTGTAAAGGACTTATGTGTACATCGATAGCGAAGCTTCTTTATTAGTTCCTTTCTTTTCTTGTCATTTGCCTTATCAAAGTTGGTATGATCAAAATCAGCATATTTTTTTATTTGTTTAAGTCCTCTGAGCATCCTGACCCTGCGCCAGAGTTCTGTGCCAGAAGACCAGAAGATAAGGTAGCCAATATCGGTGACCACTCCGACAGCAATGGCAATACCAATGGCCATTCCAGCGGGTGGAAAAATAGCAGTGAGAATGGCACCGGCAATCAGGGCAAAGAAGGCAATAATCTGGCTTCGTTTGTTACGTAAGATGTATCTCTTTATTCTGTTGCCAGCCTCTGCAAGGTGTGTTTTTGAAAAAAAACGTTCTCCTGAAGCAAGTTTTTGAATATGCCTACGGTCTTCTTTCTCGATAAAATGACCTGTTTTCCCCGGCTCAGGTAACTGAGGTAGTTGTTGATGATTGAGTGCTGCATGGTCAATACTTTTTACTTTATTGCCTGTTGCTGATTTTTGTTCCTCAATGGGCAGGACCAGGTTATTTCTCAACTCTTTTTTAAATTCAAGTATTCGTTCAAAAGTGAATGTTTTTTCATCCTCTATACCCACTTTTTTTAATATATCTTTAATATATTTATGTTGTTGTTCAGGGCGTACTCCATATTGCTGTCTTCCCTGAAGTTGTTGTTGAAGGACTGGCAGCCTGGAGGTTTTTTCATACTGCATTGCCAGACGAATTTTTCTATGGATATGTGGCAATATTATTTGATGCAGGAAACCTTCAGGTGGTATTTCGCCTTGACGTAAATACTCATAGCCCATATCCATGCTACTGAGTTGAGAGGATTTGACGACAGCTTCCATCGTTTCTGTGCTGATGGTGATTTTCCCATCCGAAATACCCAGTCTGCCATCTTCTGATCGATGCAGTTTGATGGATCGGCCAACATGCAGTCTTAATGCAGCGAGTACTTTCTGTGGGTTTTCAGGATTGTATTTTGTCAGGTCGTCAACCAGGTCACTCACTTGCATTGAAGGGGCGGGGTGAATAAAGCGATTTATTTTATTCTTGCAGAAAGAGATTAAATGGTTGTGCCAATGCCGGGATTCAATATCCTCAGCCACCTTAATAGTGGTGGTTGCTGATTTTTTTTTGCGGACATTCGTGGCTTGCTGACCGATATCAGGACCGGATAAAGGGTATTCTGCGCCGCGCGAAGATATATGGTCTGTTGATGGTATACGGGGCATTCCTCAATCCCTAAGGCAACCCTTATTTAAAGAGTGTATTGGCTCAATGAATATCTTAAAAATCATGCCTTGTTTGCCCGGCAAAACGGATGGGCAAAAGGCAGTCTTACCATGCAACATGGTTAGCTGCTCAACTAACTATAGACAATCAGAGCTACAGACAATCAGAGTAGGAAAAAGTGGGCATTTCCTGCAACTGGGATGGCAGGAAATGTGGCCTATGCCCGGTGGGAAGAAAAATGACAGGCGCTGATATTCAGGCTCTATCGAGCACCAGGTAACTGAAAGTCAGTGGTGGATCATCTTCCGATTGAGTGTCTTCCCGGGAGACTTCCCGCCACTGCTGCTGGTTGATTTCCGGGAAAAAGGCATCACCGTCAAAACTTTGATACACCCGGGTCAGGTACAGCCGGTCAGCCTGATCAATTGCCTGTTGATAGATTTGTTGGCCACCAATGACCATGATTTCTTCGTTAGCGTTGATCGGGGCAGTAGCCTCAGCCACGAGAAGAGCCTCAGCCACGATAAGGGCTTCAGCCAGCGCAATCGCATCATCCAGGCTGTGAACTACGTTAACTCCCTCATGGTGCCAGTCATGATCCCGGGTAATGACGATATTGGTTCTGCCCGGCAGCGGCTTTTTCAGTGAGTCAAAGGTTTTCCGGCCCATGATAATCGGCTTACCCATGGTAACCGCTTTGAAGTAGCGCAGATCCCCCGGCAGATACCAGGGCATTTTATTATTGATGCCAATGGCATTATTGTCCGCCACGGCAGCTATCAGGGCCAGTTTCATCCATGTTACTCCTTTATTTGAACCACTAAGTTTTGGACCACAACACTTTGAATGACAAAGATCGGGGGGCACAAAGGCGAGGCTTTTGTCAGAAAGCCATATGCCTTTTAGGTAGAAAACTTAAACTCAAGGCTTCGGGTTAAATACGCCGACATTCTCATGCCCTTCTTCCCGGAGGTGCATGGCATGCAGCTGACTCATGACACCCCTTTCGCAGTAGAGCAGGTAATGACGGGCCTTGTCCAGCTCAGGGAAGCGTGTGCGAAGCTGATAGAAGGGAATGGTCACTACCTCTCGCCCGGGCATGGTAAATGGCTTTATCTCTTCTTCTGTCGGGTGACGAATGTCGATAATTACGTCACCCTGATGAACTTCATTAACCACTTCAACTTCTTCCCGGGTCAGGTCATCCGCAATGATATCGTGGATAGAGACCACTCTCCGGCTCTGGATAGCCTCTTCGAGGATATTGAAGTCAAACCGTGCTTCTTCTGCGGTAATTTTCTCTTCCCTGGCCCGGGTTGTGGGGTTTTTCGAGATAACCGCACAGTACTCCGGAATATTACGAACGAACTCCTCAGTACCGATTTGTATGGATATATCGATGATCGCCTGCTTATCCATGGTAATCAGAGGCCTGAGCACCAGGGCATCGGTAACCGAGTCAATTACCGCGAGGTTAGGCAGTGTCTGGCTGGAAACCTGACCAATAGCTTCGCCAGTGACCAGCGCAGCCATCTCCATCTCGCTGGCCACCTTACTGGCTGCCCTGAGCATCATCCGCTTGAGAATAACGCCCATCTGGGCGTTGTCCACTTTGGTCAGTATTTCTTCAACAACGCCCTCAAAGGGTACGGTAATGAACTTAACCCGGCGAGAAGAACCAAAGCGGTTCCAGAGGTAAAAAGCCACCTCTTTTACTGCCAGCTCATGGGCATGCCCACCCAGGTTAAAGAAGCAGAAGTGAGTTCGGATACCACGCTTCATGGTCAGGAAGCTCGACACCGTAGAGTCAAAACCGCCGGAAATCAGGGAGAGAACCGGCTCCTGAGACCCCAGGGGATAGCCACCCAGACCTTCTCCCCGCTTTTGGGTCATGAAATAGCGGTCATTCCTGATATCAATACGAACCGTTATGTCAGGGTTTTTAAGGCTGACCCCACTGGCCTCGGTCTGTTGGTTAAGGCCTCCTCCGACAAATCGCTCTACCTCAATGGACTGGAAATCGTGCTTACCCGTCCGGTTGCAGCGAACGCAGAATGTTTTGCCAGCCAGTGTCCCTGCATGAGCCTCGACGGCTTTTTCCAGGATATCGTCCAGGCTGACCAGCTTGTGTTCTGCAACCTGCAGCCAGTAGGCAATCCCCGGAATATGGCTTAACAGGTCACTGACCTCTGCCACCAGGATCCCATCATTGCTACTGGTGATGACTTCAATATGATCCCATACGCCCGAGACATCGATATTCTCATCCACGCGCTTAAGAATGGTGCGAATGTTTTTTCGCAGCATTTTGATAAAGCGTTTTCTTACCGGAGCACTTTTAATCGTGATTTCCGGAAACAGTTTGATGATGAACTTCATGGATCAGGAGACCTTGAGGAATAGTTGGAGGATTAGCTTGAGTAATAAAAAGCTGGCTGGATAGTCCGGGCAGGCAGGGCGGATAACTTAACCATTAATTAACGGCATATTATACCGAATAACCGGGTACTCTGGCACCCTTAAAGCACGTTGCTGGATAATCCTGGGGGTTTAAATGAGTGTTGCTCAGTGTTTACCTCTATGTAGACAAGTAAGGCTGCAAATCCCTTTTCAAAGGGGGTACACTCTCTGTCGCTGTTTTGTCAGATGGGTGTTGCAAAAAACGTTTGCACTTATTTGGTGCATTTCTGGTTTTTCTTGCACCTTATCGGGTGGACTTCTTCAAGATCTCGCGGTGTCGTGCATTGTTCAGGTGCTTGAGAGATGAGAACGGGTGTATTTTGAGTAGTCTGAAAATGATAGGGCGAACAATAACGTTGTGAACCGATCTGGTGTCTGGCTATTTTCTGGCCTTTTTTCAGACTTTTCACTGAAGAACACTTTTTTGTCCATCCCATCTGATTAAGGTTGTAAAATGTGGCATGGCTATTGCTAACGCCCCAGCATGTGTATTTCTTTAGCTGTTGCTCGTTGATGAGACCTGTAAGCAAAGAGATTGATCAGTAAACCGCCTGATCCGAATACAGTCGTTGCCAGTGCGGTGTTTGTCCGGTTTTTTTTGTCCGGTTTTTTTGTCCTCTAGAGGGGAAATAATAGATGTCAAAGACTCTTAGCCTGATTAAGGAACATGACGTTAAGTGGGTTGATATGCGCTTCACCGATACCAAGGGTAAAGAGCAGCACGTATCGATTCCCATTAGTGAAATTGACGACGAATTCTTCGAAGTCGGCAAGATGTTTGACGGTTCCTCTATTGCCGGCTGGAAGGGCATTAACGAATCCGACATGATTCTGATGCCAGATGACAGCACAGCGACCATCGATCCATTCACTGAGGCGGCCACCCTGAACCTGCGCTGTGATATCGTTGAGCCGTCCACCATGCAGGGTTATGAACGTGACCCGCGCTCTGTTGCCAAGCGTGCGGAAGAGTACCTGAAGTCCACCGGTATCGCTGACACCGCTTTCTTTGGTCCTGAGCCAGAGTTCTTTGTTTTTGACGACGTCAAGTGGAGTGTTGACATCTCTGGTGCTTCTTACGAGGTTAACTCTGAAGAAGCGGCCTGGTCTTCCAACGCCAAATTTGAAGGCGGTAACATCGGTCACCGGCCAAAAGTGAAGGGCGGATACTTCCCGGTGCCACCGGTTGACTCCCTGCATGACCTGCGTGCTGCCATGTGCGATGCCATGGAAGCACAGGGCCTGGACGTTGAAGTTCATCACCACGAAGTAGGAACTGCCGGTCAGTGTGAAATCGGTGTTAAATTCAACACCCTGGTAAAGAAGGCAGACGAAGTTCAGATCCTGAAGTACGCCGTGCATAACGTTGCTCATGCCTATGGCAAGACAGCTACCTTCATGCCGAAGCCACTGGTGGGCGACAATGGTTCTGGCATGCACGTACACATGTCTCTGTCCAAGAACGGTGAGAACCTGTTTGCCGGCGACGGCTATGCAGGTCTGTCTGAAGAAGCTCTGTACTACATCGGCGGTGTTATCAAGCATGCCAAGGCGATCAATGCGTTTGCCAATGCGTCTACCAACTCCTACAAGCGTCTGATCCCGGGCTTTGAAGCGCCGGTTATGCTGGCTTACTCTGCCCGTAACCGCTCCGCTTCTATCCGTATTCCCTACGTGAACAGCCCTAAGGCCCGTCGGATTGAAGTACGTTTCCCTGACCCGACTGCCAACCCATACCTGGCTTTTGCTGCCCTGATGATGGCCGGCCTGGACGGTATCAAGAACAAGATCCACCCTGGCGATGCGGCTGATAAGGATCTGTACGATCTGCCACCGGAAGAAGCGGCTGAGATCCCAACGGTTTGTTCCAGCTTTGAAGAAGCCCTGGCTGCCCTGGACGCTGACCGTGAGTTCCTGACTGCCGGTGGCGTATTCACAGACGACATGATCGATGGTTACATTGAACTCAAGAAGGAAGAGTGTCTTGCTGTTAGCCAGACAACTCACCCGGTAGAGTTTGATCTGTACTATTCGGTCTAAGCGTCTGTCTAAAGCGTCTTTAGCGGCGGAATAATCTGTTGTTTCACTTCAAGCCAGAACGAAAGTTCTGGCTTTTCTATATCCAGGGATGGCTGGTATTTCGCAAATACACGACTGTATTCATATAATAGGCAGATTTATGTAATAGGCAGAGTAGCCGGGAAGCAATTGTCAGTATACGTTTTCCCTGTTATTGCCTGTTAAAAAATATTGGCAACTATTAAGCTAACCGGTGCCCAACACGATATAAGTCGTGTAAGACTTCACCCAGGGCAAGAGGCTCATGAATATAAACAAGGCAATGGTTCGGTCTTTTCTGGCGGTTATTCTGCCTATAGTGTCCGTGGACTTTGTGTTTGGTGCCATCTACAAAACGGTGGATCAGGACGGCAATGTGATATTTACTGACTCGCGTCCTGCGGATCAGCCCAGCGAAGAAGTCAAGTTACGCCCGATTACGCCAATATCCCCAGTGCCGGGGAGAGAGTCTGAATCATTAAAATCTGCTCAAACAGTAAGTAGAGAGTTCTACTCCAGCCTGGAGATTATAGAGCCAGCCGATGATGCCACGGTGCGTACCCAGGAAAATTTCACGGTAAAAATTGCTACAGCACCAAAAATCCTTGCGGGTCACAAAGTACGCCTGCTGCTTGACGGCCAGATTATGGGGGAGTTCGGGCGAAAGTTAACCTTTGAACTCAAGAATGTGGATCGTGGAACCCACAACCTTACCGTGGAGATCATTGATAACCAGGCCAACGTCATTAAGTCTTCCAGCAATACGATCCATGTACATCGGACCATATACACTCCCGAAGTCTCTATAAACCCTCCTGCCTCCTGATGACACCAAAAAGGGGGAGAGTGAACACAGGCTTTCCCCTTCAATCACATCATTTTCAATCACATCATTGCCTCTAACTTTAACGCCATAAACCTGATGCTCTGATCATCGGAATGCACTATTATGGTGCGCGTAAAAGTTAAGTAAGCCGGAATTGACGTTTAAACATCTTCTGGGGTATGTGCATAGAGGTTTTGTTGCAAAAAAGTCTGGTTTTCTATCAAGGTGGTTTGATTTTTGCGTTCACAATACTCGATGCCATTTTCTTCAAAAATGAACGATATACCCAAAAGGTACGGGTATAAACGTAATAACAAGACCTGACCATGAAGCAGCTTTTATCGGGTTCTTTAGTAGAGACAACCCCTGAAACAGGAACAATGCAAAACATCGTTCTGGATAACCTGAATACCGTGGTGATAGTGCTCGACCGGGAGTTCAGGGTGATTACCCTGAATCCGGCGGCAGAAACCCTGCTCGACACCAGTTTGAAAAGGGTTCTGAACCAGCCGGTAACGACGGTGATTCCTGAAGAAAACTTCAAGGCTGACCTGGATCGCAGTCTTGGACAGAATCAGCAATTCACCCGCCGGGAAACCGACTTTCCCATCAATGGTGAGATGATTAACGTGGATTACAGCATTTCACCGATCAACTGTGGGGAAGCAAGGCTGCTTCTGGAAATCAATCCCCGTGACCGGCTCCAGAAAATTACCCGGGAAGAGTCGCTGATAGCCACGCAGGAAACCTCCAGAATTCTGGTCCGGGGGCTGGCCCATGAAGTGAAAAACCCCCTTGGCGGTATTCGAGGTGCGGCTCAGCTACTGGCCAGGGAACTGGATGGCCAGGGGCTTAAAGAATTTACCGATATTATTATCCGGGAAGCGGATCGGCTGTGTGACCTGGTCGACCAGATGCTGGGGCCTCTCCAGCCACCGAAGATGGAAGATCTGAATATTCACGAAGTGCTTGAGCGGGTGATGCAGTTAATCAATGCCGAAACCGGCGGAGAACTCAGGCTCCAGCGAGACTATGATCCAAGTATTCCCGACATACCGGGTGATTTTGAACGGCTGATACAGGCCATTCTGAACCTGGTGCGCAATGCCATGCAGGCTATTGACCAGGCGATGCTCCGTTGTGAAGGCCTGATCACGCTGAGAACCCGAATTGCCCGGCAGTTTACTATCGGTAGCCAGGGGCAGCGGCTGGTTTGTCACTTATCCATTATTGATAACGGGCCTGGCATTCCTCCTGATCTGATCGACAATATTTTCTACCCCATGATCAGTGGGCGTGCCGATGGAACGGGCCTGGGGTTACCCATGGCACAGTCAATCATCAGCCTGCATCAGGGGCTGGTTGAGTGTGAGAGTAAACCCGGCGAAACCATTTTTAACGTGTTCTTACCCATAATCAGAGAACCGCTATCGTTGGATATATCACAGGAGTGAAGTATGAGTTTGAATGGCTTGAAGGACGGGAAAGTCTGGATCGTGGATGATGATCAGGCGATACGCTGGGTTCTGGAGCGTGCCCTGAATTCAGCAGGTATCGAAACACAATCCTTTGATGCGCCGGAAAAAGTATTGGCTGCTCTGAAACAGGATGAACCGGCAGTGTTGATCAGTGATGTCCGCATGCCGGGCATGAACGGTCTGGCGCTTTTGAAGGCGGTTCATGAGCTGGCACCGGATGTGCCCGTTATTATCATGACGGCTCACTCTGACCTGGACAGTGCAGTATCATCCTACCAGAGCGGTGCATTCGAATACCTGCCGAAGCCTTTTGATATTGATGAAGCGGTAGCCCTGGTCAAGCGTGGTCAGGAACATCGCCAGCAACAACTGGCTGAGGCACAGGTTCCCCAGGCATCCCTGAAAGAAGAGGAGTCAACGGAGATTATCGGTGAAGCGCCTGCCATGCAGGAAGTGTTCCGTGCCATTGGTCGTCTGTCACACTCCAACATTACCGTATTGATTAATGGTGAATCAGGCACTGGTAAGGAACTGGTGGCCAGGGCACTGCACCGCCACAGCCCCCGGGCAGAGCGATCTTTTATTGCGTTGAATATGGCAGCAATTCCCAGGGACCTGATTGAGTCTGAACTCTTTGGTCACGAAAAAGGTGCATTTACCGGTGCCGGTGGCATGCGCCGTGGGCGTTTTGAACAGGCCGGTGGTGGCACCCTGTTTCTGGATGAAATTGGCGATATGCCCGCCGATACCCAGACCCGCTTACTGCGCGTGTTGGCTGATGGCGAGTTTTATCGCGTGGGTGGGCACATGCCGGTTAAAGTGGATGTGCGTATTATTGCCGCGACTCACCAGAACCTTGAAAAACTGGTGGAAGCAGGCAAGTTCCGGGAAGACCTTTTTCACCGGTTGAATGTCATCCGGTTGCATCTGCCAAAACTTCAGGACCGACGTGAAGACATTCCCAGGTTGGCACGTTTCTTTCTCGATAAGGCCGGTAAAGAGCTGGACGTTGAGCCGAAAGTTCTTCACCCGGAAACGGCCAGTTATATCAGCACCCTGGACTGGCCCGGTAATGTCCGACAGTTGGAAAACACCTGCCGCTGGTTAACGGTGATGGCCTCTGGTCGGGAAGTGCTGGTTTCTGATTTGCCACCCGAGTTGATGAATAAGGGGAGCAGTGACCTGGGGGCGGTAACCGGCTATGGCAGCTGGCAGCAACGGTTCCGCCAATGGTGTGATCGTGAGCTGGTGGCGGGCCGGGTCGGCATCCTTGATCAGGCAGTACCAGCTTTTGAAACCGTTGTTATTGAATCAGCACTGGCCCATACCGGTGGCCGTAAAAAAGATGCGGCAGAATTACTGGGTTGGGGCAGGAATACGCTTACCCGTAAGATCAAGGAACTGGGCCTGGAACCTTCAGCGCCTTTGATAGAGCCTTCAGCTCCTTTGATAAAGCCTTCAGCGCCTCTGATAGAGCCTTCCACCTGAGCGTTTGTACTTTTCCCACTGCCTGAATTCAGTATCCATGGATACAACACTCACTCCCGATATAAGGAAATCTGTCAGGACGTAAGGTAACAGGTTCCTGTTTCACACTGCCTATACTGAAAACAGAATGTAGCAGTAAGGCAGTAGCATCATGGAACGGACTCTATCTTTACGCCAGGGAATTGGCGTATTTTTTCTATTCGGTATATTTGCTGTCACATCGTTGACAGACGTTGAAGCAGCCACCCAGGGAAAGCTGGGTAATACCTCCACCGGCTCATTTTCTATCACGCTTATTGTTTACCCGTCATTGCAGTCTCAGGTTGCCATTGTGGATGAGGGTGCAACGGATGAAGACGGTAATCCGGTCATTATCCCGACCAGCACGCTGAGCTTTGATCGCCCGGTCTCCCTCTGTGTTTCAGGGCGAGGCTTAACCCAATTCAGCCTGGCTTCCAGCGGCGCAGACGGGGTTGATTTAAGAGTCTCTGAGCCAGCGGGAGAAACCTGGATTACAGATCAGCCCTCTGCCACGTTCGGTGTTGAAAAAGACTGTCTTAACAACAACCGAAAATTGATTGCCCAGCCATTAACCGGCTTTCAGGGATCAAATCAGCCGGTGACTTTATTGATTCATGCCGAGTAAGGGTAATTTTCAGCCAGCTTTGGCGGTAAAACCCATTTGAGATTATTTTTCGGGGCAACAGAGAATAGGGAGTATTGTTCATCCCTGGTCGTATCAAACTCGCTTAAGTCATTCAGTATGGACTGTTTGATGGTGAATTTGAGGAAACGCAGAAGTTCTTTCTTTAGGGTTTACAGGGAGGAGGGTGCGCCCCCCACCTCCCCCAGATAATCAATCAACGTGTCCATATTTAAGAGGATGCACGGTGGCTCAGGCTCCTGGGATAACCATTAATATCACCTAATGTCACCAAAGGATGCAGAAACCGAGTTTGATTCTATAATTTCCTAGCAGTATATCCCGCAGTCATCAGGTATGTTTTCCAACTCCCCATTTCTTGCAGCCTGTCAGGAATGCGGCATGGTTTCTCGAGTTCCCAATTTACTTGAAGATCAGGTCGCATCCTGTCCACGCTGTGGCAACTCGCTCGTTACACGAATTAAAGGCTGCCACAGCAAAGTATTTGCCTATGGTCTGGCGGCATTGATATTGCAGGGGGTTAGCTGTTTCTTTCCATTTATGGCAATAGATGTTGAGGGAATATCGCAGCAGGTCGCCCTGATTGATGTACTGGTCGTATTTTTCTATTTCAATAAGGCGGCACTGGCCTCTTTATTGCTGCTGACTATTATTTTTTTGCCCGCATTCTACTTGATGGGGTTGATGACCCTGTTTGCCATGGCCTGGTACTCAGCAACCTCGCAAACTTGCCTCGGTGATTCCTCATGGGTTAAGCGACTTTTTCGTTTTGTTTTTTGCGTTGAGCCCTGGCTGCTGGTGGATATTTTCTTCATTGGAGCGTTGATCAGTATCATTAAAATGGCATCTCTGTCTGATATCAGTATTGGTATGGCCTTCTGGACTTACTTTGTCTTTGCATTACTGGTGGTTAAATGTTCGCGCAAGGCCGACAGGCATTTGCTTTGCGCTTATCTTTTTGCACCGGTCAGCACCGGAGATGTTCAGCCTGGTGATAGTCACCTGACCGGTAATCATCTGGTCTGCTATTTATGCAACCAGATCAATCCTGTTACTGATAAAAAAGTCGATAGACTCACGCACTGTCAGCGCTGTCATTTTGGTCTGTATCCCTACAACCCCGGAAAAAGTATCCGACTTACGACAGCGGTACTGATGACGTCAATGATCTTTTACTTTCCGGCTAACCTGTATCCCATGATGTACACCACCAGTTTCGGTGACACTGACGGCTCCACCATCATGGATGGCGTGATATTACTCTGGAAGCTGGGCTCGTATCCGGTTGCGCTGGTGATTCTGACCGCCAGCATTATTCTGCCATTGACAAAGATGCTGATTCTGGTCCACCTGCTCTGGTACCAGCGCAGGCAGGAAGAAGAAGCCTTACAGGTTGTGCTTGAGCGATTGAAGCTCTATCGGTTTATTGAAGTCATCGGGCGCTGGTCGATGATTGATGTCTTTGTCGTCGCCATCCTTACGGCACTGGTTCAGTTTGGCGAGCTAATGCGGGTTACGCCGGGCAGGGCAGTGTTTTATTTTGCCCTGGTGGTGATATTTACTCTGCTGTCCACGCGATTTTTCGATCCGCGTATTCTCTGGAAAAATATTCCCTGTACCCACAGTGATGGCCATATGACTGCCAGAAACTGTCGGCGATTTGACAGACAGGAAGCGCTTTAATGGGTGAAGTAAAAGCAACGGCAACGACATCTCCAGACCGACGCTTTTCTCCCGTCTGGATCATTCCGATCGTGTCTTTGATTGTTGCCAGCTGGATGGTCTATCAGTACATGAGTCAGCAGGGGCCTGAGATCCATTTAATCGTACAGACTGCCGAAGGAGTGGTGCCTGACAAAACACTGGTTAAAGTGCGTAGTGTCAAAGTGGGGATGGTGACGGCCATCAAACTGAATCAAGACTACAGCCAGATTGACCTGACGGTTCGCATGGACAGCGGCACCGAACGCATGCTGCGCAAAGACAGTGCCTTCTGGTTGGTGAAGCCCCGCATTGGTACTGAAGGTGTGACCGGTTTGGAAACCCTGCTCTCAGGTCCTTACATAGAGCTGGAACCCGGCGATTCCAAAGAGAAGCGATCTGATTTTGTCATGCTCAGCGCCCCTCCCATTGCCGGGCCCAATATCCGGGGAATCCGGGTCATACTGGTGGCCAGTGAAGCGGGGAAACTGGCTATCGGCGATCCTGTCATGTTTGAAGGTTATGTGGTGGGGCGGGTTGAGAAAACCGGGTTTGATGTGGATAAGCACCAGGCCACCTACCAGCTGTTTATCTTCCAGCCCTATAGCGGCCTGCTCCGTACCCGAAGTCGTTTCTGGCTCAACTCAGGTATTGATATTAATCTCAGCGCCCGGGGGGTCAGTATCGACTTTGCTTCTCTGGAAACGCTGATTGCCGGAGGTGTTACCTTTGCGGTGCCTGATGGTTCCCCGGAGGGGGAGGTGTTGACTGCAGAAATACCCGAGTTTGAACTCTACGATAACCTGCCGGATGTCAGGGCTAACATGTATGAGAAGTTTATCCCCTATGCCATGTTGTTTACTGACTCCGTTCGAGGCCTCTCGCCGGGTGCTCCGGTAGAGTACCGTGGTATTCGCATCGGTACGGTAAAGCAGGTTCCTTTTGTGCTGAACGGCAAGGCTTCAGTGGCTACGATGAAAATTCCTGTTCTGGTCAATATCGAGCTTGAACGTATTGATCACCTGACGTCTTCCCGGGAAACCATTGACCAGTTTGAGCGAAGCTTTGCGAATGCCTTTGAAAATGGCCTTCGTGCATCCCTCAAAACGGCAAACTTTCTCTCAGGCTCTTTGTATATCGATATCAATTTTTACCCCGATGAAGTGCACTCATCCAAGTCTGACGAGACCAGAAAGTACTACGATTACAACGTATTCCCGACCATAGAGGGCGAGTTTGTTCTGTTGCAGCATCAAATTGAACATATTCTTGCCAAGTTCGAAAAACTGCCCATTGATAAGACTGCTGATTATTTGAATCAGACTCTGTCTCATCTTGATGGTGCGGGTCAGCAACTTCAGAAAACACTGAAGGATGTCGACAGCCTGCTGGCACAGAAAGAGACGCAGCAACTGCCACAGAGTGCCCATAAAACGCTGGCCGATCTGAGGTCTATTTTGAAAGGGTTCAGTCCCGGCTCGACCAACTACGCAGAAATTGCACAAGTGTTGTTACGCATCAATCAGGCGCTTGGGCAACTTGATCCGTTGCTCAGAACCTTAAACGAGCAGCCGGATGCCTTGATTTTTGGTGCAAAAGAAGTCGTGGACCCTGTCCCTGTCAAAGGAAGCAACCCATGAAAGTATTGCTCGTTGTCGCAATTATCGTGTCTTTGCTGGCAGGGTGTGGTGCGAAAGCTCCTCAGACAACAAGCTACCTTCTTACGCCTGTGCCAATCAAAGCGAGTGCCAGCTATAAGACTGCAGAACCCATCATTATGCTCGCGCCTGTTGGCATGGATAACCTTCTGGGCAGTAAAGGCATTGTCTATCAAACGTCGCCGACTGAGGCGGTGGTTGCTCAGCAGCATCTTTGGGCAGAGAGTATTTCGGCGCAGTTATCCAACCGTCTTCTGGTTGGGCTTCGACAGGGACAAACCCGCTACTGGTTAGTACCAGGCACTCCTCTGATGAATACGCCTGCCGTGGCAACGTTGCTGGTCAATTTTCAACAATTTAATGGCAATTACCAGGGGTATGCCGTGGTCACCGGAGAGTGGTCGTTACTGGATGGTCAGGGAGCGCTGCTTAAGTCTCAGCCTTTCAGTATCAACGAACCCCTGGACTCCAGGGGTTACACGGCGCTGGTTAATGCGCTGTCAAAGGCGACGGATAGACTGATCACTGAATTGAGTCGGGAGTTGTCAGGGATGGTCATAGTGAATAATCATCAGCAATGATCAGGTCTCTGGTGTTCGGGCAATACTCCATATATCAACACGTTCGACACCACTTTTTTTCAACAGTCTGGTAATCTCACTGACGGTGGCACCGGTGGTAACCACATCGTCGACCAGGGCAACGTGTTTCCACGGCGGTTTGCGGTTTAAAGTGAACGCATTGCGAATGTTTTTTTGCCGGGCGGAGGCATCCAGGCTTTGCTGTGGCGCACCGTAGATGGTTCTTTTAATCAACTGTCGTTCAATGTCCAGGTCTCTGATGC